>JAIYCF010000121.1 GCA_027488165.1 Streptomycetaceae bacterium | reverse complement strand
GCTGGAGTTGATGAAGAAAAATTCCAAGGCGCCGCCCGAGTATTCGATCGCGAAGAATCAGCGATGCAAGCGCTCTCTGATGGCACTATTAAAAAAGGTGATGTTGTAGTTATCCGCTACGAAGGTCCAAAGGGTGGGCCAGGTATGCGTGAAATGTTGATGATCACTAGTGCAATAAAGGGCGCAGGTCTGGGAAGAGATGTCTTACTTGTTACCGATGGCAGATTCTCTGGTGGTACAACCGGTCTCTGTGTGGGGCATATTTCACCAGAAGCGGTAGATGGCGGACCTATTGGGTTGATTAAAGATGGCGATCAAATATCAATTGATATCCCAAATGGAACTTTGGAATTACTAGTTGCGCAAGATGAATTAACGGAAAGAGCCAAAAACTTTGTGCCTCTTCCACCTAGATATACAAAGGGCGTTCTATCTAAATACGTAAAGCTTGTTGGATCTGCAACCTACGGGGCTGTTTGTTCTTAATCGCTTGATTCTTGATAAGTTAGACCACTAATGCCAATTACTTCTCAACTCTTCACCGACGGAAAAGAGCGCCCTGCGCTCGTTTTGGTTCATGGGCTGGGTTCTGCGGGAACTATTTGGAAGAGCCTTACTCCTGCGCTCCTAAATCACTTTAAAGTGATTACCGTTGACCTTCCGGGCCACGGTTCGGCACCAATTCATCCAGATGAAAAAGTAGATCCAAAGTCACTTGCTCAGGCGATCTTTGAAGAAGTTTCCAAGGAACATGAAATTGACCAATGCCATGTAGCCGGTAATTCACTCGGCGGATGGATTGCACTTGAGATGGGTGCACTTGGTCCGAATAAAGTAAAGAGCGTTACCGCTCTGGCACCCGCAGGTTTATGGCGCACCGCGAAGAAAAAAAGATTCCCACCAAGCCTTGATGCGCGAATCTTGGCGAAGATTTCTCAATACTTTATGAAGACTGCTTATCGAATTGCTCCGCTAAAGGCCCTTGGCTACAAGAAGA
Source organism: Streptomycetaceae bacterium (assembly GCA_027488165.1). Classification (GTDB taxonomy): domain Bacteria; phylum Actinomycetota; class Actinomycetes; order Nanopelagicales; family Nanopelagicaceae; genus Planktophila. The sequence goes on along the minus strand of JAIYCF010000121.1, from coordinate 8,597 downwards.
TCACTCACCTTTGGAGAGAACTTTCCTTTGAATCTTGCCGTGATTCAGTTATTGCTATGGCAAAGGCGAAGGGTTACAAGCCTTTGTGGAAAGGGTTGCAGAACCAAAAGTTTGATTCAGAAATTAGTCCTGAGGTCGGGGTTTCGATTGTCTTTGGAGATACTGATCGAACTCTGCCTGAAGAGATCGCACAAGAGAAAAGTGTTGCCCCAGCACATTCAGATTGGATTACGGTGGAAAACTGCGCACACGTAATCATGTGGAATTACCCTGATTTAACTGTTGATTTAATTAAACAGACTGCTGAGAAAGCAGAGTCAGTTAATTAGAATCGCCTGATTGGTCGAACCGCTACATATTCGACATCATCCTTACTCCATGTATAAACCGAAGGTAACCCCGCACTAAAAGGTATATCGTTTCTACGCATAGCTAGGCCGAGATCGACCGCAAATGCACGGTCTGGTAGATCCAATGCAGCTGAAGTTGATGTCCAATATGAGGTCTCGTTGGTGGAGTCAATACTCACTTCTAGAGACGCCTCCAATAACAGTTTCATTTCGCCAAGTGAGCCTAGGAACCAATCTGTTTTTCCACCGCAGTCAAAGTTATTTGCAAAAGCAGCAGCTCCACTTAAGTCCCCGGTGTAAGAGATAGTTGGCTCTTCATCCGTTCCTCCTGTAATAGTTTCGAGCATCGCCGCGGTATTGGCGGGTCCGCTTCCAACTCGCCAAGCATTCTCCACGGCTGTCGGATCATGGACATCCTCCTGGCTATTTGGCTCACTCGTCCACGGCACGTAGTAGTTTTCGCCATCCAAGCAAGGTTCAAAGTTGGAAGCCTCTAAGTATTTAAAATCTGGGTAAATGTCGTGGTAATCGACGAAGAAAATTATTCCACCGCCCGGTCCTGTGTCGCCAATCTTGTAAGTGCACTTCGCACTGATGCAATTAGCTCCGGTTACAACTGGAGCCGAAATACCTGCTGGTCCTTGCGATCCCGCGGGGCCAGCTGGTCCTGCTGGTCCACTACCTCCCGGACCTTGCGGACCTTGCGGGCCGACAATGGAAATTCCTATTGGCCATGTTCCATCAATTGCCTTTGGTGCGTGGATTTTTTTTCCTACTAAGTCTAAATATGAATCGCCCGGTATCCCCAAGCTACTTGATGGTTCACCGTTACCGGTCCACAAAGTATTTCCATTATTGCCAGGTAATCCAGAAGCGCCAACAAGTCCATCTTGGCCATTGGCACCAGCTGCACCCGCAGGACCTTGTGCACCCAGGATTAAACGCTTCTGACCTTTTTTACATTTCGAAGTTCCAGGGTGAGTCACCGCGCCAGTTTTATTGTCTACACAAACAAGGTAACCACCTGCGGGAGTATTCAAGAACCCCGATGCCTGCGCACTCACGCCTACAAATAACAAGGCTGCAGAAGCTATAAGAGCCGTTGATTTTCTCATTATCTTTGACTTCAAGTTTTCGAACAATTTAACGCTCCATTTACATCCGTGGCTACCTGTGAAATTGAATTATCACCCAGTCTCTAAATAGTTAGGCGCGAGGAGAGGAATTCCCCTAGGTTTCACATGACAGATTTCTCCACGACCTTCATAATCTAGGGGTGGCAATGGCGAGCGTGTTACTAGTTGAAGATGATGTTTTCTCCCGCTCGACCTTGGCTGCAGCACTTCTTGGCGCCAACATTGAAGTTAAAGATCAAGTTGCAAAAGCGTCAGAGGCGATTCGTGCCGTCAAGAAATTTTCGATAGATATTGCAATTATTGATTTAGATCTTGGCCCAGGCGCAAATGGAATAGATATAGCAATTGCTTTACGAGATATAAATCCGCGCATTGGAATAATTATTTTAACGAGCTACTCAGACCCAAGAGTTGCTAATCCAAACTCTCTTTCACTGCCTAAGGGTTCGAAATTCCTAACGAAATCTTCCTTGAATGACTTTGGAATATTGATAAAAATGATTTTGGAGTTAAAGAGCCAACCTTTATCGAACAAAAACGGTTCAAAGATTGAACGGGTGGGGTTTTCTGAGAATCAACTCTCAGTGCTGCAAGGAGTTGCAGAGGGTCTAACGACAAAAGAGATTGCAGCAAGAGCAGGAGTGTCGGAGAAGGCAATAGAGGGAACAATAACGCGTTTACATTCAATGCTAGATCTACCCAAAAAACCCTTCTTAAATCCTCGAGTGCAACTTGCCCGAGCCTACTTTCATCTGTCAGGGAAGAAGCCACCTGGTGTTTAAGTCGCTCTTACAGTTTTTAGACAATTACTTTCAGGTATCAGTTAAGGCTTTTTTCTTCTATATTCCTGCATCGGTTCTTGCGGTCCCGCTGATATTTTGGAGTGAAAGTTTACCCGCCTCCATAGTGCAACTAGTGTTTCTCGGGGTTTTGGTAACTCTAATTACCTTCCTTGCCTACTCATTCCTTATATATGGATCCAGAAAAATTATAAATATCAACTTTGCCTTGTTGGGAGTTGGCACTCTGTTTCTTACCGGCGTTATTCGCGGTTTGTTGCTCACTTATATATTTGATTTCATGGGGTACAAAGATCCCCTTTCCCAAATAGAGCGCCTTTTGACGTCTATCTTCAATGTCTTTCTCTGGCTAGGTTTTGGTTCCATAGTGATAGAAAATCATCGCCGCTTCATTCGGCGGTACCGAGCAATGCTTACTCAGATTCTCGTTTTAAAACTTCGGAACAGTTCTGGGCTAGAGCCAGGGTATGCATATATCGAATCCCACATTCACCAAATGCAGATGCGTTTGAAAGGTTCTATATCAGAGATTAGGTCCGCCAGAGATGTTTCTAGCCATGAGACCGCGCTTGCTGAAAAATTTCGCAAAGAGATAGATGAGGAGCTCAAGCCCCTCAACCAACGGCTTTGGATGAAAAGTGCCTACTCACCGCCTTCTTTAAGATTTAAAGAAGTGCTGGCTACCGCATGCAGAGAGTTAAAGTTTAACTTTCATTTAACTGCTTTGATATTTTCGGGAATTTTGCTGTTGAACACCATCGTTCTTATCGGACCAGCTGAATCACTTTCCTATGGGTTCTTGTCTTACTTTTCCTTCTACTGCCTTAACTCGGTGAGGATCTGGCTGGTTCAGAGAGTCAGCATAAAGCTTGAAATATTTAATTCCGTTTTCCTCACCTTAATTGGCTTTAGCGTCGGATTCTTCTCTACGGTGATTCTTGATTTACTTGGCTTCAGCCATTCCTATTCCGCCGCCTTATTTATTGCACCAATACTTCCCGTGCTGATAATCACCGTCTCATTTATCCAGCTAGCGCTTTCGGATAGGGAGACGCTAATTGGAATTCTTTCTAGTCACTCCAGGCATTTGAACGAGGACTTCTTGGAAAGATTGAATAGAGGGAATGCTGCCTCCTATCTTCATAATTCATTGCAGTCAGAATTGTCTTCGCTCGCTATCCAGTTGGATTCGGTTTCAAGGAATCCAGATCCTCTGAGAAGTGAAGTCGTAAGCCAGAAAATTGAGTCTTTTGTTTCAAGATCGCTTCGTGATGATTTCAGAGACTTCTTAGAAACTCTTGACCTTAGATTGAAGCGGATTGTTGAATCATGGGAAGGTATTGCCGCGATTGAATTATCACTAGATCCCATGGTTCTTGAGGACACCTCTAGAGCACCGCTTGTTGTTCAGTTGATTCAAGAATCAATTGCAAATGCAGTACGAAGTGGGCATGCAAATAAGATTGAAATCAATGGCGCTTTTGTTGGAGAGACAATAAAGATAACTGTGACCGATAATGGTCGCGCACCGATCGAAACATCGAAACGTGGTGTCGGTTCAGAATGGATAGATAGCATCGCTCTAACTGAATGGAGTTTAAAGAAATCTGATCACGGATCCGTACTAACCGTGGAACTTTAGGGGCAATTCTTTTTACAATTTAAACTGGTGGCGGGTGAAGGATTTGAACCTTCGAAGGCAGAGCCGGGGGATTTACAGTCCCCTCCCATTGGCCGCTCGGGCAACCCGCCAGGGTCTTTCTTTTACGGCGGGCGCAAGATTACCTCAAATTTTTAGCGAGAGGTAATCGGCTATTTAGCGTACTTTTTCCAAGCGAATATCAGAAAAAGTGCACCTAAAAATATAAAAATATGGCCTGCATGTTCGCCCCAGAATGAATGATCGGTATGCGACTTTTTTACCTCTTCCACAACTTCAGTTGAAATTGGCGTTGGCTCCTGTGAAGAAGAAGTTGTTGGCGCTGGATCTACTTCTACAACTTGGCTGTTCGAATTGCCTTGTAAAGTAAATTGATATGTCGCCGATACAACGTGGCCATCTTCTGAGACAACTCGGTATGTGACTGAGTATTTTCCAGGCATCTCTGATGAAGTCACTGATCGAGAAACCACATTATTAAGAACCTTGGTTTCTCCTGTTGAAATTTCTTGGCCGCTTGGGTCCAGCACTGTGATTTTGTTGGCGCTTCCAATCACGATGAGCGACTCATCAAATGTCAGTGAGATTTCTGGCGGAAGTTCTTGAATAACTGAATTGCCTACCGGCTGTTGTGCAATCAACGAAGTGTGAGCACTTGCTGTCATTGGCCAAGCCAACCCCGGAAGAAAGAGGGCAAAGAGAATTACTTGCTTCTTGAACTTCATTTCCTTGCCCTCTTTCCTTTACCGGTTTACTTTACTTGACCGCAGGTTCTGCGATAGTGATTGATGGAGCTGGACCGGTTTCTGAAGTTTTATCTGCAGAAAGTACGGTTGGAGCAGCGCTGTCACGAACTGACCAAGAGATTTTCAACTCTTGATAGGTCTTCTTGGTGACGGCAGGGAACCAAGCCTTGATCTTTAACTTAGTTACAGGATCTGTAACTGTTTTGATCTTTGCTGGGGTTACTGTCTTTGTTGCAATACGGCAGATCTGAGTGGTTTCAATCCAGTGCAGACCTGAGTTTGCCCACCTGCCACGGATTCCGAATTCGGCAAATCCAACAGGATTTATGTCGAAAATGTCGTCCTTTGCGGTCCAGGTAATTGTGTGACTTACAGGGTTTCCTGCAGAGTCTTTTTCGGATGATGGCACCACAACTGCATCAAATCCTGGTATCTGCATCGCAGCTGACGCAGGATTGGCCAGAAGCGCTACAGGGATAACCGCTGAGACCGCATGAGTCGCAACTTTGGTTACACCATCAGGCGCTACGCAGCCATGACCAATTCGGAGCAAGACAACGCTAGACGTTCCTTTTGTGGGAACAACTCCACGGTTATCAAAGCCCGCATGCGCACTCGCCGATGTGGCTGTGCCGATAGACATAACGGATGCTGCGCTAATGACAGCAACTTTTTTCCATAGTGATTTCATTATTTTCCTTTACTTAAATTGAAATTGTCGCGCTAAATGCGCAGCAGGAACTAAGGCGCGATTTACAGAGTTCTTAAGCGCAGGAAAAAATGGGAGGGGCTCGCTCTTTGAGACCGTCGCGTACAAAATCGGTTACAAATTCAGTTTCTGAAAGCGAAAACAATGAGCGCTGCGTCTGTGCTTTAAAAGATACTTTAATCGGTAACTTTGGAAAGAGAAATTGAATAAGTCGATCACAGGAATCGGCTGCGATATCAAAGTGCTTGGCAAGCTGGTAAGTTATAAATGAAGCTATGAGATGTGAAAGCGCCATAGCCGCACTGTTTTGATGAGATTCAGTTGAAATAGTGAAGTGTCCAAGCGCTTGAAAGATAACTATTGCCAATGCAAGATCTGGCCCACTGAAGAATTCAATTGGTCTGATTCGAAAGTAAATTACGGATCCAATTAATATTGGAAAAATCAATGGAGAGAAATTAACGGTGCCCCCACCCAAGTGGTGGAAAATCAATACTCCAGCAAAAAGAAAGAAAGTTAGGGTGAAAGCACGTAATCGCTTTCCCCTAAACATATGGTGATCCTACTCCTTGCCAAATATTGGTACCTTAGGCACCTGAACCCCGCAGTTATGAGGATTGCCACAAATGGCTGATAGCAGTTTCGACGTAGTTTCAAAGATTGATCGTATGGAGCTAGATAACGCGATCAACCAAGCGATCCGCGAGATTGATACGCGCTTTGATTTTAAAAATACCGGTGCAAAGATCGAGATGGCTGGCGAAAAGATTAATATTGAAGCCGATACCGAAGAGCGCGCTAAGGCGACTCTAGATGTCATCAAAGATAAGATTATTAAGCGTGGAGTTTCACTTAAACATATTGATCCAGGCGAGCCACAACTTGCTGGAAAGATCTACAAGATCTCTTGCCCACTTAAAGAAGGTATCTCTACTGAGAACGCAAAGAAGATCGCTAAGTTTTTGCGTGATGAGGGTCCAAAGTCAGTTAAATCGCAGATTCAAGGCGATGAACTGCGCGTATCCAGTAAGAGCCGCGATGACTTGCAGACCACTATGGCAATGATTAAAGAAGGCAAGTGGGATTTCGCAGTTCAATTTGTGAACTTCCGTTAATTGAAAAAGCAGAAGCTCGGCCTCATATATGGGGTTAGCGCATATGTATTGTGGGGAATGTTTCCTCTCTATTGGCCTTTGCTCGAGCCAGCGAATCCACTTGAAATAGTCTCGCACCGCGCTGTCTGGACTCTGGTCTTCTGCCTAATTGTTCTAGCGATTACCCATGCGCTCAAGTCGACCCTGACCACATTTCGCAGGCCTAAAGTTGCTGCAAAGTTATTTCTAGCATCCGTTCTGATCTCTATTAACTGGTTAATTTATATCTGGGCAACCAATAACGATCACGTTGTTGAGGCATCGCTAGGCTATTACATAAATCCTTTAATCATCATCGCCTTTGGCGTAGTTCTATTGAAAGAGAAGATGCGCCGGCTTCAGTGGGTAGCGGTTTCAATCGCCTCTGTTGGCGTAATCATTCTTACCGTTGATTACGGTCGCCTGCCTTGGGTAGCGCTCGGACTAGCGCTCTCTTGGGGCACTTATGGACTAGTTAAGAAGCAACTTGGCCTTGGTGCGCTAGAAGGTCTGGCGATCGAAACGATGATCGCATTTATTCCTTATTGCGGCTATCTAATCTTTATTGGATCAAAGGGAGAAGGACAGTTTGGAAATGGCGCCGGTTTAACGATTCTTTTGATCAGCGCAGGCGCAGTTACCGCTATTCCGTTGCTCTTGTTTAACGGATCAACTACACGCCTTCCATATTCAACTATTGGGCTTATGCAATATATAACTCCGACGATTCAGTTTTCGATCGGTGTTTGGGTTAACAATGAAGCGATGCCTACGGCACGCTGGGTGGGATTTATCTTTATTTGGCTCGCGTTAATTACGCTGGCAACGGATCTATTGAAATCAGGCAGATCGGTCGACAACAGCATCGCATAGCGAGAACAAGGCGCTAGTTGCCGAGTTAAGCGGCAGCGGGCCAAGTGCGGTGCGAGCATCTTTTGCAACGTTGCCAAGCTGTTGGCGAGCCTGCTGTAAACCATCATGGGTGCGAAGTGCGCGTAGAACTTGCTGCACCACAACTTCGTCATGGATAGGAGCACTCAATAACCTTCTTAGTTCAGCATCTTCGGGTTTATTTGAGGCCATTACATTTAAAGTTACAAGGGTAGGAACGCCTTCACGTAGATCTGTTCCTGGAGTTTTTCCTGATTGGCTAGATTCACTAGCAATATCTATCACATCATCAGCAAGCTGGAATGCGATACCGATCTGTTCGCCAAATTTAGTTAGCGTCTCAACGGTTTCGCGAGATGCTCCAGATAGAAGCGCACCGAAACGTGCACTAGTTGCAATAAGTGAACCGGTCTTATCCCCCACTACGCGCAGATAATGTGCGAGTGGATCTTCACCATTTTGCGGGACTTGTGTTTCCATAATATGCCCGATACCTAAACGTTCGAATGTTCGCGCTTGCAGGCGAACTGCTTCAGGGCCAAGGTCGGCTAGTAGGTCTGATGCTTTAGAGAAAAGGTAATCGCCAGTCAAAATCGCGATGGTATTTCCCCAACGGTTATTAGCACTTTCCACCCCGCGACGAAGTGGCGCTTCATCCATTACATCATCGTGATAGAGCGTTGCTAGATGCGTTAATTCGCATACCACCGCTGCGGGAATTACCTCCTTGCGCGTTGGATCACCAAAGTGAGATGAGATAAGAGTTAATAGCGGGCGCAGACGCTTACCGCCGGCAGCAACTAAGTGGCGAGAGGTTTCTTCAACAAGCGGGTAATCACCTTTGATGTGCTCACGCAGTAAATGTTCAACGCCTTGCATACCAGTAGCAAGATCTGCCTCAAGTGCGGGATCTAGATCAGGAATGCCGAATGATGACATTAGCGAAGGAATGTAGCTGAGCTTTGAATAAAGTTAATCAAAGGAGTTGGGTAGATTCCAAGCGCGAATGTTGCTACTGCAGATACAGTGATTGTGATCTGTGTGTAGATAGATGGAATAACAACGCTGGTTCCATCTTCGACTGGATCTTTAAAGAACATCAGAACAATTACGCGGATATAGAAGAAGGCAGCGATTGCTGATGAAAGAACGCCGGTAATCAAAATTGCTGT
>JAIYCF010000070.1 GCA_027488165.1 Streptomycetaceae bacterium | reverse complement strand
TTGGTAGTCATAACCGGAGATTTTTCAGCAGAACCTTTTGGGCCTGATGGATATGTTATTCCGGGAGCACTCGCTGGAATTCTTGGATATCTAGGGTTGATTTGTTTATATGCCGGACTGTCTACGGGGCGCATGGGAGTTGTCTCTCCAATCAGTGGGCTAAGCGCATTGATTCCAGTTGGTTATGCCTTCTTTGTAAAAGGTGACCGTCTCTCTCTTATTTTGAGTATCGGCGCCGCACTTGCCATCGTCGGAGCTTTTTTAGCAAGCGGACCAGAGATTTCGCAAGGACTTCCGTTAAAGCCTTTGATTCTGGCACTTGGAGCTGCAGGTGGTTTCGGAACTGCATTGACCTTTATGGCGATTGGTTCAGAAGGCAGCGCACTGATGACGATGGTGATGATGCGCTTTACAACGTTCTTCGTTTCACTCGGAATTTTTGCAAAATATAAAACCCTAGGTGGTTTGAACTTTAAGCACAGCCCAATTTTGATCTTTATTGGCGTTGCCGATTTCTTGGCTAATTTACTTTTAGGTGTAGCAACTACGAAGGGCAATTTAACTCTTGCCATGGTACTCGGTGCTCTTTATCCGATCTTTACTGCGCTACTTGCCTTCCAATTCCTGCATGAGCGGCTTCATAAAGTTCAGTACATCGGAATCGCCGCTGCAGTAGCAGGCGTTGCCATAATTTCAGCCTTCTAAGCCTTTAGAGTACGCGCTTCAAAGAAATGCGTTCCATCAACTTCGCGGCTGGTAACTTCTGAGAACTTGGCAAGGAGTTCTTGATAATCTATCTTTTCTTCGCCGCCACTTTCTGGCGTAACGCTGAGATAAATTCCATCCAATGAGCGAGCGCTAATTAATTCAAAGATAAAGTTTGCGCCGCCTTCGACCAATACCTTGCTGCCAAACTTCTTGATGCCGCGATCTAGAGCCGCAGTTGGCGAGCAATTCCACCAATGCGCCTCTCGATTTGCGGTCAGAGCGTTGACCATCGAGTGCGAGGCTACGACTACCGGAACAGGGGTGCGGTGATACGGTTCGATGCGCGCGGTTTTACCGCCTATCAATATGAAATCGGCGGTACGGCGGCGGGCTAGAAATTCGCTGCGGTCGGCCCCGCTGGTGATTGCGCGCGATGAACCACCTTTTGTCGTTGAGCCATCGCTTCCAGTCACCAGGGTTGCAAAGACGGCCATAGTTGAAAGGCTATCTCGGGGCAAAGTAGATGTCAGTGCTGGCACGTACCGTTTCCTTCATGATAATTACCTGTGATTCATGTGCAGTTCGCGATATCGGTTGCAACGATTGCGTGCTGACTTTTCTCCTATCAAACCCAAAGAGCGATCAACGCAGCGATACCTGCGAGATTCCTGATACAACAGCAGAGGTGATAGATCTTCTCTCATCTCGTGGATTGGTCCGTCCGCTGCGCTTTAACTCCGCTGGTTGAGCGTAGATAAGGATAAATTCACAGGCAGCCACGCTTATTTCGGTTTGAGTTGCTAGATAGGCCACCGTTAGCCTTTAACCCTATGTTTACCTCAAAGCGCTCCGTGGCGACCCTTCTCAGCGCGTTGATCGCGTTGATCGCTCCGTTGCTAACCGTGCCGAGCGCCGATGCTGCCCAAACTTTGGCGCAGGTTCAGGCGCGCGTTCGCCAACTCGAGGAAGAAGCAACCACTGCTGCTGAAGGCGCACAGGAAGCGAAAGTTAAATTAGCTTCGCTAAATGGCCAGCTCCAAGGAATCCAGGCAAGGGAAGCAGTGCAGAGCCAGAGCGTTGCCGCGCTCTCAAAATCGCTAAACGCGATCGCAGTTGAGCAATTTAAAACAGGTGGTTTAAGCCAGAGCCTAGAACTTCTCTTCTCCTCGGATCCAGCGCTCTACCTTTCAGCAGCCGGGTCACTAGAAGCAATTACCCGTAAGAAATCTGTAGAACTTAGAAAATTTCAAGCAGCCAAGCAACGTCTAACGGCGACTTCATTAACGGTTAGCGACAAACTTGCGCTGGTTAAGGCAACACAGAAAAAGTTGGCGGCCCAAAGTGCCCGCGCGACCGCGAAGTTGGCAGAGGCCGAGTCACTCTTATCAAAGTTAAAGAAAGAAGATCGCGAGCGTTTAGCAAGACTTGCGCAAGAGGAAGAGGATGCCGATCAAGCATCATCACTTGCCGCAGCGAAGAAAGCCGCTGGGGTTTCGGGTCGCGCTGGAAAAGCGCTGCAGTTTGCTTTGAAACAGATCGGTGACAAATATGTATTTGGCGCTGATGGCATGACATATTGGGACTGTTCAGGGCTGACGATGCGCGCATTCCAAACCGCTGGGGTTTCACTTCCACACTCATCACGCGCTCAATTCAACTACGGAAAATCAGTTAAGAAATCTAACTTAGCTCCCGGCGATCTCGTCTTCTTCGGTCGACCAATCTCGCACGTTGGAATTTATCTGGGTGGCGGAAAGATGGTTCATGCCCCACGATCTGGTTCCAGAGTCAAAGTTGCTAGCGCATACAACTTGGGAAGAAAACCATTCGTCGGCGCTCGAAGACTCTAACTACCTAAATAAATGTCTGAACTTACTTTAGGGAAAATTCTCTGCATCACCAATGACTTTGGTCCCCGCGCAGGTGGAATAGAAACCTTCGTTATGGGTCTCATTGAACGAGCTCCTAAAGGGTCGATCATTGTCTATACCTCCTCGCAGGGCGATACCACTGCCTATGACCAAGGATGGATGCGTGATTTTGGCGTTGAGGTAATTCGCGATAGTTCAAAGATTTTACTTCCGAGTCCACGAGTAATTCGTAACGTGCAGAAAGTTATCGCACGCCATTCGATTAGGCAGGCATTCTTCGGAGCAGCTGCACCATTGGCTGTAATGGCGCGTAGCCTGCGTAAAAAAGGTGTTGTTAATGTCGTAGCACTAACCCATGGACATGAGGTTTGGTGGGCGAAGTTATGGCCATTTTCTTCAGCGATTTCATTTATCGGCAAGAACGTGGATCATTTAACTTATCTAGGTGAATTTACAAAGAATGAGATTTCAAAAGCGCTTTCACCAAAGGCTAAATCAAAGCTAGTCAAGATCGCCCCTGGAATCGACACAGATCACTTTGCACCTGTTTCAAATTCTGCGCAGTTACGAGAAGATTTGGGCTTAGCCGATAAGAAAGTAATTGTCAGCGTTGGCCGCCTTGTTCATCGTAAGGGCCAAGATATTCTGATTAAGTCCATGCCTGCTGTTTTGGCGAAACATCCAACAGCACATATTTTGATGGTTGGCGAAGGTCCATATCGCGAGGATTTAACAAAGATGGTTAAGGAGCTTAACCTCTCTGATGCAGTTACATTTATCGGAAGGATTCAATATCAAGAACTTCCGCGCTACATCTGCGCTGGCGATATCTTTGTAATGCCTTCGAGATCTCGACTAGCTGGACTTGAAGTAGAAGGACTAGGCATTGTTTATTTAGAGGCGAGTTCCTGCGCCTTGCCGGTCATCGCGGGGCGCTCCGGGGGAGCACCTGATGCAGTTGATGAAGGAGTTACTGGATATAGCGTTGACGGCACCTCTCCGCTAGAAGTCTCCAAGGCGATAGTAAAACTATTTGATGACCCAGTTAAATCCAAGGAAATGGGTCAGGCTGGTCGCAGTTGGATCATTGATAAGTGGCGTTGGGAGATTTGGTCTAAGGATTTTAACTCACTGTTTAGATAATTCCGGACTCAACCGCGACTCTTATTGCGGCTAGGCGATTTGTTACTTCAAGCTTTCGATAAATTGAACTCACGTGAGTCTTAAAAGTAGATTCAGAGATATGCAGATGTTCTGCCAGTTCGCGATTATCTCCAACACCGGAAAGAGAACGCAGCACCTCAACCTCACGTTGGGTAAGCAGTTTCGCAGCAGAAACGGTTTTGAGCGCCGAAACTATTTCTGATGCGGTAAATGAATTCGGAGCAATCAGCGCTCGGTTAAGTACGGAGATTAATTCGGCTAGCGGCGCGCTCTTCCTGACATATCCGCTTGCTCCAGCGTTCATTGCCGCGATTAGATCGCTATCGCTATCGCTCATAGTGAGCATGACGATGGCGAGATCCTTTGAATGCTTCCGTGCCCACCGAATTAGATCCAAACCGTTTCCATCGGGAAGATTTAAATCTACGACAATCGCATCTGGATTCGTATGCGCTAACTGAGCCATCGCCTCTGATTTACTCGCAGCCATAGCGCAGCAGACCATTTGCGCATCCTCTATAGCGCGGGCTAAACCGGCGCGTACCGCCGCATGATCATCAATAACTAAAACACGTGGCTGTGCTACTACATCTTTCACAGAACGACTTTTATGCGCGTCCCATTCTCAGAGGAAATAATCTCCAACTGTCCGTGAAGTTTTTCTACGCGCTCTTTAACGCCCATCAAACCTAAACGTCCTAAACGTGAGGTATTCACCTGCGCACCTCCAACTCCGTTATCGCTTACCTCTAAGTAGGTGCGATTTTCAACGCCTTTTAAAAGGACTTCAATATGGCTAGCCCCAGAGTGAAACTTTGCATTGCGAAGCAACTCGGTCGCAATCGCCTTTAAAGGTAATTGGTGAGAGTCAGGAATTGAGAAGTTACTGATGGCTTGCGTTATCTGGAGCTCTCCACAAATATCTTGAATCAACTGGCTGAGCGCATCTTGGAAAGTGGTTACTTGAGGATCGCGTAGGGCATACATCTCGCGCCTAACTTTTGAGATCAAGTCATCGACTTTAAAGCGAAGCCCGCGAATCTCGCGGCGTGACTCGACCGTCGAGTCAGACGCCCCTAAGAGCAGATCTAACTCGTAACCGAGAGCAACCAGATCTTGCGCTATGCCATCGTGAAGATCGCGAGCTAGTTCAATTCGTGCGGAATTGCTCACTTAGCGAAGAGATCAGCAATCTCCTTAGCGAACTCCTGTGCAACCACATGTCGCTTAATCGAAAGCTTGGCAGTTAACTGCCCGCCAGCGATTGTGAAATCGGTAGGCAGAATTGTGAATTTGCGAATTGATTCAGCCTTACTGACCGCCTTATTTGCTTCATCAACCGCGGTCTGAATAACTGCAATGAGATCAGGATCCTGGGTAAGAGTTGCAATAGTGGCTCCATCCTTCTTATTGGCGGCGATCCAACCCTTAAGAGCATCTTGATCAATGGTTACGAGCGCTGCGATAAATGGTTGGTTATCGCCAACGACCACACATTGACTTACGAGCGGATGTGCGCGGAGACGATCTTCTAGTACCGCAGGAGCAACGTTCTTTCCACCTGCTGTAACGATCAGTTCCTTCTTACGCCCGACAATAGAAAGGAAGCCATCTTCATCAATCTTTCCGAGGTCACCAGATTTAAACCAGCGATCTTCAGTGAAGACTTCTGCATTAGCCTCATCGTTCTGCCAGTATCCGCGCATCACGATTGGACCTTTAATCAATACTTCTCCGTCATCAGCGATCTTCACAGATGTTCCTGGAATTGGCTTTCCAACAGATCCGACCTTTAGTGCGCCAGTCATATTTAAAGTTGCGCCCGCTGTTGTTTCGGTAAGTCCGTAACCTTCATAGATCGTTACACCAGCGCCACGATAGAAGTGCCCGAGACGACTTCCAAGGGGCGCGCCACCAGAAATCGCTGCTTCTACATTTCCGCCGAGAGCAGCGCGAATCTTTGAAAATACCAACTTGTCGAAGAGCGCATGCTTAAGAGTTAAGAGCGGATTAAATCCACGCTTATCCATCGCCTCGCTATATGCGATTGCTACATCTGCTGCCTTGCGGAAGATCTTTCCTTTGCCTGCAGCATCAGCCTTAGCTTCTGCGCCGTTGTAGACCTTTTCAAATATACGTGGCACAGCGAGAACGAAGGTTGGTTTAAAGGAGGCAAGGTCTGGTTGCAATCTACCTACTGGATCGCTGCAATGGGCTAAGTGAAGTCCAGCGCGAATCGCACCGATCTGAACCATGCGACCGAATACGTGGGCAACTGGCAAGAAGAGCAGGGTTGATCCACCCGGTTTCAAGAAGAGATTGCTCGCGCCTTCAACAACGTTTCCGCACTCAGATAAGAAGTTTCCGTGAGTTAGTTGAACACCCTTTGGTTTTCCAGTGGTACCAGATGTATAGATAAGTGTTGCGAGAGTATCTGGAAGCAAAGCGTTGCGACGACGATCGATTTCATCATCACTGATATGTGCGCCAGCTGATGCAAGAACTGAAAGAACATCTTCAGTCATGGTCCAAATATGCTTGGTATGTGAAGGTAGAACTGTGTTTACAAGTTCGCGATGAGTCGGAGTCTCGACAATTAATCCGACAGCTCCCGAGTCGCTGAGAATCCAATCAACCTGTTCTGCTGAAGATGTTTCGTAGATTGGTACAACGCATCCACCTGCGAACCAAATGGCGAAATCAAGGATCGTCCACTCGTAACGAGTGCGCGCCATAATCGCTACGCGATCACCGATTTGAATTCCGGCTGCAACTAATCCTTTCGCAGTTGCGCGAACTTCTTCCTCTAACTCTTTTGCCGATACCTTCTGCCATCCATCACCTAAGGGACGAGAGAGCATGGTGCGATTTGGTTCAAACCAAGCGCGTTCAGCAATTAAATTGGTTAGGTTTCCGGTCGATGCCGCAGGGACAAGTGCTGGGATTGTGATCTCATTCATGGCGCTAACGCTAGCGCCCACTTTGAAAAATGTGGAGAGGCTGCCAAGTACTTTTTTCTCAGCCTTCTCAGGTAACCTACAGCCATGAGCGATAAAAGCAGTTCAACGATCTCCATCGATGCCCCACTAGATCAGGTTGCGGCCACCCTCTTTGCAATTGCGGATTATCCTCAATGGTCAGGAGCCTTTAAGAAGGTTGATGTTTTGGAGAGCGATGACCTAGGTCGCGCCACTAAGGCGACCTTGTCTGTTGATGCTGGCGCGGTAAAAGATGTCGTGACTCTAAATTTCGAATGGGCAGAGGCGCCAAGTAAGGTCACCTTCTCTTTAGAAGATGCCAATATTTTGACGAAGATGGATGGCGCATATTTACTAAAGAGCCTTGACTCCGATACAACATCGGTTACCTACGAACTCTCAGTTGGTCTTTCAATGCCTATTCCGGCGATGATGATTACAAAGCAAGAGAAGTCAACAATCGAGTCAGCGCTTAAGCAACTTAAAGAACATGTAGAAGGCTGATTTCTTAACGGAGATCTAGCGCCGCTAAGAATCTAAAGTGAGTACAAATAATTCAAATGCCATCGGCATAGATGTCGGTGGAACTAAAGTCCTAGGTGGCGTCGTCTCGCCAACAGGTGAAATTCTTGCGACAGCACGCCGCGATACCCCGCGCGAAGGCGGCAAAGTACTCACCCAAACAATCGCCGATGTCGCAACTGAGTTGTTTAATAAATATCCGGTCGATTCGATCGGTGTTTCTGCTGCTGGCTTTATCTCATCAGATCGCCAAACAATCTTGGCAACTCCAAATATCGCAGGCTGGAACGGCGTTAATCTCGTAAATGAGTTAACGCAGATCTTGGGAAAGCGAATCGTTCTAGAAAACGATGCTAATTCAGCGGCATGGGGCGAATTTAAATTTGGCGCAGGTCGTGGCCGTAATGATCTGATGATGCTCACTTTGGGTACAGGCGTCGGCGGTGGGTTAATCCTCGATGGTTCGGTCTTTAGAGGTGCATTTGGTATCGGGGCTGAACTTGGACATCTTCGTATAGTTCCCGATGGACATCTTTGTGGATGCGGCATTCGTGGCTGTCTTGAACAATATGCATCAGGTTCTGCCTTGATGCGTCATGCACGTGAAGCGATTAACGCTAGCCCTGATTTAGCTCGCAATTTATTGGCACGTGGTAACGGAACGGTTGAAGGGCTCAAGGGCCATCACATCACCGAAGCGGCGAGAGATGAAGATCCAGTTGCGTTGGCAGCGTTTAATACGATGGCAAGTTACTTGGGAGCAGGTATTGCATCGCTCTGTACTGTTATCGATCCGTCGTGCATCGCACTTGGCGGGGGAGTAATCGATGCTGGTGAAATCTTCTTGGCGCCAACTCGTAAAGCTGCCCTGAGTTTGATTCCATTTTCCGGCAAGCATCCATTTCCTGAAATTGTTGCAGCCGAACTTGGCAATAACGCTGGATTAGTTGGCGTTGCCGATTTGTCTAGAATTTAAAGCGCTGCACCATCGTCGTCACGGAAGGTTGGACCGTTCTTCCATTTCTTAAATGATTTGGAGATGCGCTTAACAGTTTCACTGAGTCCGACTTTTGGTGGCGTTGGCGGTTGGAAACGATTTTGATCTTCAAATTTATCGAGATCATCTAGGTATGTTGTCGGAGAAGATTGATCAAGCGATAGACCTTCGACCATGGATTGAAATTCCAGATCTATTAGTTCGCGTTCATGGGAGTCATCTGGATCACCATTGCGCGGATCTTTGCCGCTCATCGCTCTCGCTCCATGGTTCATATTCGCACATTGGCATGATTTGGCGCTAAATTAACGCCATGAACAACCTGCCATACGGCGTTCTGCGCGCTTTCTTAACGCCGTTTCTGATGGTTCTCTTTCGCCCGAAGGTAAAGGGGCTTCGCCACGTTCCAGGTTCTGGTCCAGTAATCATCGCTTCTAACCACTTATCTTTCAGCGATTCTATATTTATGCCGTTAGTTGTTCCGCGCAAGGTAACGTTCTTGGCGAAGAGCGAGTACTTCACATCGCCAGGACCAAAAGGATTATTGAAGAAGTTAACTTTTATCGCACTTGGGCAAGTACCAGTTGATCGTTCGGGCGGGCGCCGCAGCGAAGCAGCGCTGATTACAGGGCTTAAGGTTTTAGCTGAAGGAAAGTGCTTGGGCATTTACCCTGAAGGTACGCGTTCACCAGATGGTCGACTATATAAAGGCCGCACAGGTATTGCGCGACTGGCTATCGAATCTGGCGCTCCAATTATTCCGGTAGCCATGTTTAACACCGAAAAGATTCAACCAACTGGAACCGTTGTTCCAAAGGTAATGCGCGTGGAAATGATCTTCGGCGAGCCAATGTACTTTGAAGGCGATTCCACGGATCTACAGCATCTACGTGATGTCACAGATAAAATTATGCAGACTATTCAAGCGCTATCTGGCCAAGAGTATGTAGACACTTATGCCACGAAGGCTAAGAAAACCACAGAGGAGGAAGAGGGTTAATTAACTCTCTAGTGACAATCTCTTAGATAGATAGTTGCAGGTATCGCAATCGGGCCCTGCATCAGGTAGTTCGCCCTCAATTACGTGAATTAAATCTGCTATTAAAGATTTAAATTGCGCTTGATCTCGCGTGACATGAAGATAGTGCTGAGTTACGCCAAATCCGTGTGCACCATCTGCGGTAGGCGTTACCCCGGCCAACTTCCAGACCAGTAATCCCATGGATGAGACCGGGAATGGCTTACCTTTTTCGGGATTTTCGAGCGCATAGGCATAAGCCTCGAGCTGCGGCGCATAGAACTGCGCATTATCGCGATCTGAGTCAGAGACTTTGCAATCGATGATGCCAACGCTGCCATCGTCGTAGTGGGCGAGGAGATCGTAGATTCCGAGAATTCGCCAACGAGTTGGTTCGCCATTTATCTCTATTGGTGCGCTTTTAACCCATTGCCCCCATTGCTTTACAACGCCTGGTGCCAGCGATGGATCAAGGTCCGGCATGGCAGCGCGGCGGAAATGTTCTTCTTGCGCAGATGAGAGCGGTTTAACGAGCGGGAATTGTCCTGGCATCGTGACTTTAAACCAATACTTTATCCAGAGACAGCGCTTACAAGTGGAGAGCCCAAAAGTTAAATCTGATGGCGCAATAGTGTCGCGCGCCGGCTTATCTGGTTTAACAATCTTGGATGCAATAGAAGAACTCATGTATTGATTAAATCACGAAGTGCTGACGCGATGACCAATAGACCCAAGATAATCATCACACAGCCACCAATAACTCTTAAAAGTTCTAACCGTTTCTCATCACTAGCTAACCAGGCGCGCGCCGTTCCGGCTAAGAGACCCCAACTCCCATCTGAGATAAAAGCCAAAATGGAGAAGAGGGCTCCAAGAAAAAGTAATTGTCCGGTTACATTTCCGCGCTCTATATCTACAAACTGGGGCAGTACTGCGGCATAGAAAACTAAACCTTTAGGATTTAGCGCTCCGACCCAGAAACCATCTCGGGCTGATCGCCAAAAGGTTGGAACTACGCTTCCTTGGCTCTTCATATCTGCAGCAGCAATTTTTCGCGCTTTAATTGCGCTTATGCCGAGGTAGACAAGGTATCCACCACCGCCCCATTGCACGGCAGAGTAAGCCAGATCAGATCTTGAAAGAATTGGGCCTAGACCAAAAGCCACTAGTGAAGAAAGAAAGAAAGCACCGGTGACATTTCCGGCGACGGTGAAGACAGCAACTTTTCGTCCCCAAGCGATCGCACGTGCAATAACAAATAAAACACTGGGGCCTGGCGCCAAGATAATAATCATCGCGGCAATTATGTATTCAACTAGGCGCGATGGGATAACCATTTTTAAATCTTAACTTATTTAAGCGGACGTAAGATAGAAAAAGAGGGGGAACTGCCGAAACAGTTCCCCCTCTTTACTATCTACTTGTAGTTACTTACCGCGCGCCTTTGATATTGCGTGAAGAACGCGATAACCGACGACAGCAACCACGGTTCCGTTGACGATGCCTGTGAAGGTGTAATCGCCACGAGTCCATGTGTAATCTGCAATACCCATGATTAGCGCAGATGCTGCAATCAGTAGATTGGTTGAATCAGCAAAATCAACTTTGCTTTCAATCCAAATTCTTGCGCCCAAGATACCGATCATTCCAAATAGTGCAGTTGCTACTCCGCCAAGTGCTCCAGCTGGAGTTGCGCTAAGAACTGCGCCAAATTTAGGTGAGAGCGAGAGCAAGATTGCACCGGCGCCCGCGATCCAATAAGCGGCAGTCGAGTAAACGCGCGTTGCTGCCATTACACCGATGTTTTCGGC
>JAIYCF010000113.1 GCA_027488165.1 Streptomycetaceae bacterium | reverse complement strand
TAGCGGATAACTACAACATCACCTTTTTTAATAGTGCCATCAGAGAGCGCTTGCATCGCTGATTCTTCGCGATCGAATACTCGGGCGGCGCCTTGGAATTTTTCTTCATCAACTCCAGCGTTCTTAACCACTGCACCTTCAGGCGCGAGAGATCCCTTAAGGATGGTTATTCCACCATTTTTACCGAAAGGCTTTGCAGCGGGATAGATAATTTCTCCATCTGCAGCAGGAGGATTTATATCCTTAAGATTTTCCGCCACTGTCTTTCCGGTAACGGTCAAGCAATCACCGTGAAGCAGGCCTTCATCTAGAAGAATCTTCATTACCGCAGGTACGCCGCCGACCTTGTCTAGGTCAAACATTACATATTCACCAAATGGCTTTAGATCTGCAAGTAACGGAACTCGCGCACCGATTCTCTTGAAATCTTCGAGTGATAAATCGATACCTAACTCGTGTGCGATCGCCGGCATATGAAGCACTGCATTTGTCGATCCGCCTAGCGCCATTACAACGGTGATGGCATTTTCTAATGATTTCTTGGTGATGATGTCACTTGTAGTGATTCCCAATTTAAGTAAGTTGATTACAGATTCTCCGGCTAGCTTTGCAAGCGGTTCGCGGCGGTTATCTACAGCAGATGGAGATGATGAGCCAGGAAGAGACATCCCCATCGCCTCTGATGCGCTAGCCATCGTGTTCGCTGTGTACATACCTCCGCATGTTCCGGCACTTGGGCAGGCAGCCTTTTCAATGCGATCTAGATCTTCATCAGACATTAGCCCACGCGCATTTGCACCAACTGCTTCAAAGGAAGTGACGATATTTACCTTTATCTCGGTACCGTCTTGCAAAGTAGTTTTTCCAGGTAGTAGAGAACCGGCATACATCAAGATGCTAGGAACATCGATGCGAGCTGCAGCCATAAGCATCGCTGGAATACTTTTATCGCATCCCGCCAGAGTTACCATTGCATCTAAGCGCTCTGCTTGCATTACCGTTTCGACTGAATCTGCAATAACTTCGCGACTAACGAGTGAGAAATGCATGCCCTCATGGCCCATGGAAATCACATCAGAGACGGTGATAGTTCCAAACTCCATTGGGAAGCCACCATTAGCGCTTACGCCTGCAGCAACATCTTGAGCAACTGTGCGCAGTGACATATTGCACGGAGTAATCGTGTTGTAAGAAGATGCAATACCAATCTGCGGTTTCTTAAAGTCATCACCCTGCATGCCTAGCGCTCTTAACATCGCGCGGTTAGGGCTTCGGTCACGGCCTTGCGTTACAAGCGAACTTCTCGGAGTCAGATCCACTGTAGTACCCTAACCACAACCCAATACCTTGTGAAGAGTGTGCAGCAATGAGTTATACAACGTTGATATCCACTAGCGATTTGGCGCGCAACTTAGAAAATTCTCAGTTTGCAATCTTTGATGTGCGTTTTTCTCTAGATGATGAAGCGTGGGGAAGAAGTGCTTATAACCAAGCCCACATACCGGGTGCGCACTATGCAGATTTAGGCAAAGAACTATCAGGAGAAATCATCCCGGGCGTTACCGGTCGTCGACCATTTCCAACGGTTGCCGCATTTACCAAGACGCTTTCTGACTGGGGAATAACCCCAGATACCCAAGTAATTTGTTATGACGCAGAGTCAGGTTTAATGGCGGCATCACGCCTATGGTTGATGTTTCGCTGGATGGGGCATGAAAAAGTCGCAGTTCTAGATGGCGGCTTAACTGCATGGAACCGCGAGTCTTTACCGTTAAACCAAAAGAAGAAAGTTATTTCTCCTACAAATTTCATACCGAATTTACAAAAGGATCTATTAGTTGAAGTCGAAAAAGTTGATATGGCCAGAAAAGATTCGAATTACTGCGTATTTGATTCCAGAGGAGCAGAGGGATATCACGGCGGCGGAAAATACTATGACCCAGTTCGCGGCCATATCGCCGGAGCAGGATTAGCAGATCGCGCTGAAGTTACAGATTCTCAAGGGTTATTTAAGAGTAAGAGCGAATTAAAGAGCCACTACGAAAAACTGACCAACGGGGTTAGCGCCGAGAACACAATTTTCTACTGTGGCTCTGGTGTAACGGCGGCGCAAAATGTATTGGCTATGGAGCACGCTGGCATCAGCGGTAGCAAAATGTATGTTGGATCTTGGAGTGAGTGGATTACAGACCCAAGTAGAGAAATCGCGCTATGACCCAGAAAAAGTATCGATACGCTCTAATCGGATGTGGTTTCTTTGCCCAGAACCACCTCCATGCCTGGAGCCAAAATCCAGATGTTGAGCTCGTGGCAACCTGTGATGTTGATTTTGAAAAAGCAAAGCTGGCGGCTGCCAATTTCGGTGGCAAGGCTTACCAAAGTGCAGAAGAGCTATTTGCTAATGAAGATTTAGATTTCGTAGATATCGCAACGACGCCACCAACTCATAAATATATGGTCGAACTAGCCGCAAAGAATGGCGTTGCTGCAATCTGTCAGAAACCACTTGCTTGGGATATGGCTGATGCAAAGTCAATGGTCAAGGCGATGTCAGATAAAGGCTTGCCATTTATGGTGCACGAGAATTTTAGATTCCAGACCCCGATGCGAAAAATCAAAGAGATTATCGATAGCGGCGCAATTGGACGCCCATTCTTCGGGCGAATCTCATTTAGAACAGCTCACGATGTTTACTCGGCACAGTCTTGGCTGGTGGAAAGTGAACGAATGATTATCGTTGATGTAGCAGTACATCTCTTTGATCTTGCGCGTTACTTTATTGGTGAACCAAAGACCATTTTTACTTCGGCGCATCGAGTGAATCCGATAATCAAAGGTGAAGATTCCGCCACAGTTTTGATGGATATGCCAGATGCCAGCTGCATCGTTGATGCTAGTTACGAGACTAGATCAGATCACAGCACCTACCCGCAGACCTTTGTAATCATCGAGGGAACTAAAGGAGCAATTACCTTGTCCGCGGATTACCATCTTCAAGTTGTATCCGGAACTTCTGTAACTAATGAAGTTATTGTCATTCCGGATCACGGTTGGACTTCTGAGCCCTGGAATGGAATTCAAGATAGCGTCGTAAATGTAAATAAGCATTGGATTGAATGTCTAAAAACAGGTAGAACTCCTGAAACTAGCGGTGAAGATACTCTCAAATTATTAGACATCACCCTGGGTGCATATGAATCAGCTGCATCAGGCCAAGTCTTTAACGTTGGCTCACTACTCAAGTAGTAGATGAATGAGAAAACTTGTCGCTGGTCCGTTGACTCTGGAGTATTCCGAGGGAAGTCTTTGGAATATACGCAGTAGCGGCGAAGAAGTTGTTCGCAGGATCTACCTGGTTTTCCAGGATATTAATTGGACCTCTCGGCCATTTATCATCAAAGATGAGATATGGGATGTCACTGATCGTTCGTTCAGCGCGAAGATCAAAGCGCAGGGTTCGCACGATGCTAAAGATTTATCTGTGGAGTTAGAGATAAATGGCTCTGAAAGCGGAGAAATCACTTACGGGTTTAACGCATCTACAACAGTTTCCTTTCAGAGAAACCGTCTCGGTCTCTGCCTACTTCATCCCGTTGCAGGCTTAGCTGGACGCGAATGTAAGTTAACCAAAGCAGATGGAGCAATAGAAAAATCAAAATTCCCCGATGTGATTTCACCAGATCAGCCCTTCTTGAATCTTTCTGGAATTAGCCATCAGCTTCAAAGTGGGCAAGTTGCATCAGTTACCTTTGAAGGTGAAATCTTTGAAACTGAAGATCACCGCAACTGGAGTGATGCCTCATATAAAACTTACTGCACACCTATTTCTCTACCTTTTCCTGCTCAAGTTACTCCGGGAGAGTTGCTTAGCCAGAAAATCACCATCTCGGTTTCCGGCGAGAACACAACTTCAAAGTCTGAAAGCGCCGTTATTACAGTCGGAGCCAAAGAGATAGAACTTCCAGAAATTGGCTTAGGGCTAAGTGAAGATCCCGCACACTTGATTGCCAACGAATACCTGCGATTTGAAGATTTGGCGATCAAACATCTTCGCCTCGCACTTAACGCTAATTCTCAGATTCGATCCACGGTGCAGCAGGCGCTACAAGTAACTAAGCAGCTAAAGATTGATCTTGATCTTGCCATAACAATTGAGACCCCACAGCAACTGAAAGCGATGCTCGATCCGATAATTGAATTAAATGATCAGATTCGCTCCTTCTACATCTTCTCTAAGAACGATAAAACAACGCCACCTGGGTTCATCCAAGCGGCAAAAGAATTACTTGGAGATAAGTCGAAAATTATTGGCGGCACAGATCTCTACTTCACCGAACTAAACCGAAACCAGGGCGCTGTCGATTTCGTTGATCAAGTAAATTTTTCAATAAATCCTCAAGTTCACTCATTTGATGATCGAACGCTTATCCAAAATACAGCTACTCAGAAAACGATTGCCGAAAACGCGCTCCGAATTGCTAAGAGCAAAAAAGTAAGTATCGGGCCGATAACGCTACGTCCTAGATACAACCCGAATGCAACTCAACCCGATAAAGATGTCAGCAACACTGCCCTGCCATCTTCGGTCGATGCGCGCCAGCGCACATGGTTTACCGAAGGCTGGACCGCGATGTCTCTTCGCTCGCTTACAGAGTCAAAGTCAATTTCAACTCTGACTTACTTTGAAACTCTGGGATGGCGAGGAATACGCGAGCTATCAACTGGAAGCAAAGATTCACTTAACTTCGCCAGTAAACCTGGTGAAGAATTCCCAGTATGGCGTTTGTTTAAGCATCTAAAAGGGTTTACTCACGCCAGACCAACCGCTTCATCTCTTCCAGAGCTAGTTGATTGCTTAATCGTTACTTCAGGCCAAAAAGTAAAGGTTATTCTGGTCAATTTCAGTACTATTAAGCAGGAAGTGAAATTCTCCGGAATTGATTTAAAGCCACAAACTTTAAATCCTGAGAGCGTTACTTATTTAGAAGTTACAGGGGTAGCAAATGTTTGATCCATTATTCGATCTTAAGCAGAAGCGGGTTCTCATTACTGGCGGCGCTGGAACACTTGGTTCGCTAATTGCTAAAGCTTTTGCAGAACGCGGCGCTGATGTAACTATCCAGGATCTAAATCAAGAACGTCTCGATGAAGTTTGCAAATCGATCTCTGGCCAGTCAGGGAAAGCCTTTTCAGTTAGCGCAGACTTATCTATCCCTGATCAATGTGCCAGCGTGGTGAACGAGGCAAATGCCCTTATGGGTGGCTTGGATATCGTGATTAATACTGCGGGAGTAAATCGTCGCAAACCAATAACTGAAGTAACCGAAGAAGATTTCAACGCCATAGTTGCAGTGAATATGAAGGCGATCTACTTTATTTCGCAGGCGGCGCATCCGATTATGAAGGCAGCCGGTGGTGGAGTAATCGTAAATATGAGCTCTCTAAGTGCTCGTTATAGCTTCAATACGATCTCAGTTTATGCGGCAACCAAAGCAGCGGTAAGTTCTATCACGCG
>JAIYCF010000103.1 GCA_027488165.1 Streptomycetaceae bacterium | reverse complement strand
TTTGAGGCTGAAACTGGAGAGCCATTTAGCGTTAAGCAAACTTGAGCAATAGTCGCCGTGCTTCCTGATGCCACAGATCCATTTGCTGTCAAAGTAAATGGACCAGATACGGTTTGTCCGGCAGGAGGAGTCGTGAAAGAGACCGTTGGTACTTCTGGTGCGGGGGCCGAAAACGTGGTGTTACCGATACTTCCCGAGAATCTACTCTGCGAAGAGATGTAATTGGAGCTTACTTCGCTTGAGGATAGAGCTCTGTTGTAAAGATGGAAGGATCCAAATCTAAAACTTCCAAACCCGCCATCGCCAAGATTTGTGAAGTCACGCGCGCCTATTCCAAAATGTAATCCAGCTGCCCCATCGTTCCACGGAGTTAATCTTGAATATCCGGTAGCCCTACCTGCCTCTTGACCGTTGATGTATGCGGTTAATGCTCCTGATGCCTGATCAAAAGTAAAACCAACATAGTACCAAGAATTCAAGGGTGTAGTTAGATTTGAAGTAATCGTTGCCCCTTGCCAAACTCTAAATCTTAATCTGCCGCCGACCATTTCGATTTGTGAAGCGTGCCAATTTGTATCTATCGTGGTTTGACCAAGCTCTGTAAGAACTACTCCATTACCAGTTGGATAAATCCAAAGAAAATTAGAGGTAGATCTATTCGGGAATTGGGAGGATAGGTTCGAAGTTGTAACAATGTACTGCGAAGAACCTCTTGAGATATTAACGTTTCCGCCAAACTCCGAAGAAATGCCGGGACCATTGATTAATGTTGCGTTACTCTTGTTTTGGGTATCAATTATTTGATTACCAGATAATGAGTTTGGTGCTGATAAATCTAATCTCGTCACTAAGCCGTTAGTAATCACATCGACAACAGGCACAGGACTCGTGATCGTAAGTGTTCCCACTACAACATATGTAGTACTTACTCCGACAGTACCAATGCTTGTTTTCTGTGTCGCATCATTGACTGCCACCATTACTCGGTAGATTCCCGCAGGCGCATTGCTCGGTACGGTTAGCGTTGCAGTGTAGGTACCATCTGCTGCTGTTCCACTAATTCTTGAAGCAACAGCCTGACCCACCATCGTGTTTGAAGAATTGATTAGTGCTGCGACCGCGCCAGTCACGCCTATGTCATCTGTTGCTCTGAATGTAAATGTTATTGATTTTCCGCTCTCGACCGTACTCGCAGCGAGCGAACCAGATCCACTTACGACGACCGGATTTTGAGAGTCGATGGGAGTTCCAACATTGATATACAACGTAGCCGGATAAGAATTGAAATTATCATCTGCAGCTTTAACGCCTGCAATTTCGCAAACTCCTGTCGCTATTGCCGTGACAGTTGTACCTGAAACCGTGCATTTAGATGGAATATTTGAAACCCAGGTAACTGCACCGGTTCCTGATCCACCACTGGTTGCAAGCGTTGCAGTTTGACCCACATTCAGCCTAAACACGGATGTTGAACCTTGGGTTGGTGTCATTCCAGCGAGTATTGCAACCAGCGCTACCTGCTCCTGTTTTTGAATAATTCGTGCAGAAACAAGGAATGAAGAGTTAGCGGTTGCTGAGTTGAAAGAGCTGTCGCCAGCTTTTGTTGCAGAGATTGCACATGTTCCCGCACTAACTGCGGTCAACGTTGTTCCAGATACTGTGCAGACAGAAGTGGTGGTGGAGCTGAAGCTAACGGAACCGGTGCCCGATCCACCTGACGTCGAAAGAGTTGCCGTGCCCCCTGCGGTAATTGCTGATAGAGGATTAATTGTTAGTGTTGCCTGATTGGTTGGAGCGGTTGAAGCAACCGTGGGCACTGTTGGATTCGAATAACCGTAATTTCCGTAGTTATCGACAATACTTAACTGAACGGTTTTGCCTGCTGTCCAGCCGCTGATTACTTGTGGAGATGTTTTTAAATTAGCTCTTTGGACTGCCCCGTCCCAAATGAGGCCATACGAGTATTCTGGATTTACTGCGAAAGCAACTGACAAGTTAGTGCCATCTAAAGTGGCCGACGTAAATTGAAAATCCAGGCGGATGGATTGATAGGTTTTTGTATTCGCGGTTGTGGTCGCGCTTTGGCCAGCGCTGTTTGTGGCGATTAGTTCGACTGAATAATCAGTATTCGACACCAATCCTTCAACTTTGATCGGTGAATTTGTTAACCCAGTGCTAGAAGCAGCAACTTGAGTCCCACCAGATTTAACTCTAACTTGGTAAGTGCTTCCGCTGACCGGAGAAAATGACACGTCAATACCTGTCACGCGAGCAAAAACAGATGAAATCACTGGAGTTACAACTTCAGGAGGATTTGGAAAATCCGCTCTGTCGCCATACTCGATCAGATAACCATTTGGCCTATTGCCATCGGTTGCAGTCGCGTTGAAGTCATTCCAAATGCCGCCTTGGCCACTCAGTGCATGATCTTCGTTTCCATTGAAATCATTAGGTTCGCCACCACCCCATCCCGAATACGCTCCGGGTGCTACTGAACATCCTGATGCGTTCGCTTGGGCAAAAAAAGGTGCCCCTATATCAGCGGAGGTTCCATTTACCCACCGCCAGCATCCTTCAGATTCTGAATCGCTAGCGCCAATCCACCAAGAATCAGTAAAGAGTGTTCGCACAGCTGCATACTCTTGGCTCGAACTAAAGGTAGCCAAGTACCCGGCCCAACCATTTGCTCGCGCATTCTCAGCTGCGGCCTTTGCCGTTGCGAAATCTACAGGACCTGCAACATATTGATAATAATGACCTGTCGCTGCAACAAAAGTCGCTGTTCCACCATTGCTCGCTGTAACTGATGCAGGAGGCGCAGCGTTGACGGGAGGAATCGAAAGCAAGCCAAAGGAAAGCAAGAACGCGATAAGCGCATTTCCTTTGCCACGATTTGATACCAATTTGGGCCCCTGAATATCTAAAAATTAGGAACAGAGCCGCAAGCAACTACGCTTGCGGCTCTGTTCATTTAATTAACTGGACTATGCGTTTGAGCAATCGTCATCTGCAGTGAAACCGTCATACATCGTTGCTCCACAGAAATCTGCTTCGTCAAGATCAGCAGGACGGATCAGAGAACTTGTCATATCTGAACCTGCAAGGTTCGCACCTGAAAATACAGGTGAAGTCATCTTTGATCCCTTGAAATTAGCACCTGTCAACTGAGCGTTCTCAAATACCGGATCGGCTCCAGTTGCATTTGTGAAGTTTGCATTCTTGAAGCTCGCCTGTGAGAAATCTGTTGCTTCCAAGATTGCGAATGAGAAGTCAGTGTTTGAACCGTTAGCACGAATAAATGAAGCGTTAGCTAAGTTCACGCGTGAAGCCTTCGCCTTGTTGAAGTTAGCTCCATCAAAAACGCCTGAGTCAAGATTCGCTCCACGCATTGCAGCGTTTGTGAAGTTTGCTCCACGTGCGCTCTGCACATCAGAGAAATTAGCACCAGTTAGATTGGCGCCATTAAAGTTGACCTTGTCTAGGGTACATTCTGAAAAATCAGCACCTGTTAGATCAGCACCTGAGAAATTCATGCTGGTTAGGTCCATTTGAGAGAAATCAAAATTCTTTGGGAATTTCTTCTTTGAGCAGTTGCCCTTAACTTTGAGTGCGCAACCAAAAGCCTTCGCCTTCTTTACGGTTCCGCTTGTGTCAAATGCGTTTGGATTCGGGGTGGTAGCTGTCGATGTATCTGTTGCGTGAGATGTAACAGGGCTGAGAAGTCCCATAAACACCAAGCCCGCAACAGCAAGTACATGCTTACGGTTCTTCATATTTCGCTCCTAAAGGGTTTGGTTAACTTGGCGGGGTTGCCAGGCCAACTGTTCAGATTCTAATTCACTTGACTGATTTTTTGCAGTCTCGCGTATCTCTAACCGCGGAAGCAGCCCGTTTTTATGCATCGGACTGGGGTGATTTTTGGCCCACAGTGGTAATTTCACACACTTTTCTCAGGGCCAAAACCTCTATTTAATAAATGTCTTACTTGCTAGAAGGTCTCTTTCGCTGGATACTTTTGCCATGATCAATCAATTGAAACTCTCTCGGATATTTGTTTTTGCTGCAACAATTTCATTGGTTGGAGCAAGTATTGTTGCGCCAGCGAATGCTGCACCGAAGTCTAAGAATTTAAGTGCAAGTAACCTAGTTACAATTTCCTATCCAATTCTTGTTTCGATTCCAAGAAATGGTTGCGGAAGAATTCCAGTTAAGTACAAAATTAATCAGCTTCCAATTGATGAAAGTGCCTTCTACGTAGTGATCGAAGACAATCAAAATAGATTGATCGGACAAGAAATTTGGTACGGAACAAATTACGAAGGTAGCGTTAAGGCAATGCCTAAATCTGGCACTTTAAACATTAAAGTTTGCCGCGATATGTGGACTGATCCAGAAGAAGAAAATACTTTCTACCCCGTTTACAAAGGCACTTACTCAATAATGCTGAGTGCAGTTGGAGACATGTCAGCCGATGCAAAGGCTTCCCTAAAGCTCGCATAGAAGTAGGGGTACCCCTACTTACAACAGATCTAATGTTGTAAGTAGGGGTATTTTCATTTACTCAAGTTTTTTTATTAACTCATTTCAACTTGTGAGTTTTCTTCATCTGGGTCCAACCTTTTCTCTCGCAACGAATTCAGTTCAGGTATTAATTTTGCAAAAATTAGCATGAGGATGAGTATCGAAATAAACATCAAAGACTGGTTAGTTCGTTCAGCGATATCACCCAGTGCACTTTGATTTTCAATTATTTGTGCGTTTTGCTCTGTAGCAACCTTCAATAAATCTTTGGCTACCCAACCATTAACAACTTGCTGCTTAGGTGCAGAATCCGCATAGATATTATTAGCATCGTAGCCTGCTATAGCTGTTGTAATTTCTTCAGAGAATCCATACGAAGAAACGTACGCGCTGTTGTTGATATTAATTGACACCATTATTAATGATATTCCTACACTCACAAACATAATTGAAAGAGTCAAGATTTTCTTCATAGGTTGCTCCTTGGTATTTGATTGAGTGAAGAGTAGATCGTAGAAAAAGCAATGTAAACACTAAATCTAGATCTCAGTAGGCAGTGGCAAGCGCTCTGGCGCAAGCACTTTTGTAATCTCACTCAAAACAGTGTGGACAGCGGGTTCGCCCACCCAGAGATGCTTTGCACCAGCAACCGGAATAATCTCGATCTGAGTTAGCGCTTTAAATCTTTCAATAGCTTGCGGTGGCTGCAAATAATCATCAAATTCAGGAACAAGTGCAATAACGCGGCGGCCATCTTTAGCCCAATATTCGAGGTCGCTTACGTCAGAAGTACGAAGTGGCGGTGATAAAAGAATCAAACCTTTAACTCTTGGATCTTTCGCATGACGTAGCGCTAGATCCGTGCCAAATGACCAACCAACAACCCAAAGATTTGTAAGACCTAAAGTGTCCAAGCAGTAAGTCATCATCGCTTCGACATCTAATTTTTCTAATCCACCGTTATCAAATGAACCTGTGCTGGTGCCCGCTTCGCTTGTTGTGCCGCGAGTATTGAAGCGAACAACTTCTATGCCAGCCATATCAGGTAAGCGATTGGCGGCCTTTTTATAAACATGGCTATCCATCATTCCGCCTGCAGTTGGCAGAGGATGAAGGCAAAGGATCGCGCCGGTGTAACCGCTAAGCGGTGCAGCGCTTTCACCGATCAGTGTTTGGCCATCACTGGTTGTCACTGTAAATGGAGTGCGCAGCGCCGGTAGAACGGTGCTCGGACGTACTGGCTGCAACATGCAGGAGAGTCTAGTCTTTCCCCATGTCCACTTCTACAAACGCATCTGCCAATACATTTGCCTCGCACTATCCCGTAACTGGTGAGGTAATTGCCAATTTTCCAATTGCAGATCGCGAGACAGTCTTCAGCGCAGTTGCCGCAGCCCGCAGCGCATCAACTGCTTGGCAAGATTTAGGTTTTAAAGGTCGCCGAAAAGTATTACTTAAGTGGAGCAACTTACTTATTTCACAGCTAGATGAAATCACTGAACTTGTATCAAGAGAAACCGGCAAGCCGGTAAGTGATGCCAAACTAGAAGCAACTCTTGCGGTTAGCCATTTAGGTTGGGCAGCGCGCCATGCCGAAGATGTAATGCGCACTTCACATCGCTCTCCTGGCGTACTTATGGCAAATATGTCAGCAACCGTGGAACGTTCACCAGTTGGCGTAGTAGGTGTGATCGGTCCTTGGAACTATCCGATCTTTACTCCCATGGGCTCGATCTCTTACGCACTTGCTGCTGGAAATACCGTTGTATTTAAGCCAAGTGAGTACACACCTGGCGTTGGTGAAATTCTGGCTAAGACTTTTGCAGAAGTTGCACCATTTGCCGATATCTTCACTTGCATTACAGGTCTTGGTGCAACCGGAAAAGATTTATGTGAAAGCGGCGTTGATAAATTAGCTTTCACCGGATCAACTCGTACCGCTAAATTAGTTGCCGCAGCGTGCGCTGCAAATATGACCCCAGTTGTTCTGGAATGCGGCGGCAAAGATCCAGTAATTGTCGCTGAAGATGCTGATATCAAGCGCGCTGCCGATGCCACGATCTGGTCATCCATGTCTAACGCAGGTCAAACCTGTATTGGCGCAGAGCGCGTATATGTTCATGAAAAGGTGGCCGATAAATTTATTGAAGAAGCGATCAAAGTTGCTAAATCAATTCACCCTGGAGCACCGGGTGTGGGTAATTACGGTCCAGCAACTATGCCTTCGCAGATCAATGTAATTCAAGGCCATATCGATGATGCAATCGCCAAAGGTGCAAAAGTTGCCTTGGGCGGTTCTGATTCAGTTAAAGCTCCCTTTGTTGAGCCAGTTATATTGCTAGATGTTCCTGAAAGCTCCACAGCAATGTTGGAAGAAACTTTCGGACCAACTATCGCGATCAATCGAGTTAAATCAATGGGTGAGGCGATTGCGCTATCAAACGCCTCTAGATATGGACTTGGTTCATCTATCTGGTCTAAGCGCCAGGGCAAGAAGATCGCTCGCCAATTGCATTGCGGAATGGTTGCGATAAATTCCACAATATCTTTTGCAGCAGTGGCATCAGTGCCATTCGGTGGCGTTAAAGATAGTGGTTATGGCCGTATCCACGGACCTGAAGGAATTCTCGAGTTCACTTATGCTCGCACTGTCGTTCGCGCGCGTTTCCAATTGCCAATTGCATTTACTAGCTTTAAGCGAACAAAGGGAAACGATAAGTTGATTGTTACCTTGACCCGTTTGCTAAACGGCCGCTTGGGCTAATTAAAAACGTGGCGCATTACGTGTGCGCTCGGTATTGGGTCTGCGGTTATTTCGCTTAGCCCAGCAAGCGTTATGCCAATGGCGACGACCATCTTCATCACCAATCATCCATGCAACAGTGTGCGGTGTTGCCATTGGAATTACTTGATCGCATCCAGGACAGCGATACGGTTTATTTGAACTAGAACCAGTGATCTTTCGAACAATAAAATCGCCATCTGTGTGTTCTTCGATAGTTTGATTAGAAGTCGCGATATCGCGCTCTTCTTCCTTTGGGCGACGCCCCTTTGGATAGTTGCGTCGTGGGCTCATGAATTCATTTTCTCGCACTTTTGCCCTGAATGTGGCATGGTTGCCATATGAGCAGCGTGATTAACGTCCGTGGCCTGGAAAAAAGTTACGGCGCCAATAAGGCGGTAGCTGGCATAGATCTGACTATCGAACCAGGCGAGATATTTGCCCTCCTCGGTCCAAATGGAGCAGGTAAGACGACCACCGTAGAAATCCTCGAAGGTTTTCGCGATCGAGATCGCGGTGATGTCTCGGTGCTCGGCACAGATCCAGGAGTTAAAGGCGAACAAGCCCGTAAATGGCGCAACCGCATCGGCATAGTTCTGCAATCCACCAACGATGCTGGTGACTTATCTGTCTATGAAACAGTCGCACATTTTGCAAAGTATTACTCAAATCCGCGCGGTGTTGATGAGGTTATCGATGCTGTTGGATTAACTGATAAATCTACTGCGCTAATTAGAACGCTCTCTGGCGGACAACGTCGTCGCCTGGATGTCGCACTCGGAATCATTGGATCCCCCGAACTGCTCTTTCTCGATGAACCGACAACCGGTTTTGATCCGGAAGCGCGTCGCGCTTTCTGGGCGCTGATTCAAGATCTGCGAAAGTCGGGCGCAACAATCTTGCTGACTACACATTATCTAGATGAGGCTGAAGCGCTTGCTGATCGAGTTGCCGTTATTAATCAAGGCAAGATCATCGAAGTCGCAACCCCTGCTCTTCTTGGTGGCCGAGCAACTTCACTTGCAACCGTTTCTTGGAAAGGTCCAAATGGATTGCAATCTGAGCGCACTGACAATCCAACGGCGCTGATCCGCAAACTCACCGAGACTTATAAAGATGAGATCCCTGAACTTACCGTTAAGCGCGCTTCACTTGAGGATATTTACTTGGAAATGATTGGAGGCGCCGATGTCAGTCAATAAAGTACCTAGCGCCTTAGCGATTGGTATCGCTCGCGGTGGGCTGGAAGTTAAACAATTTATGCGCCAGCGCGAATCCGTAGTCTTTACCCTGGCATTCCCAATTATGTTGCTGGCCATCTTTGGTTCTGTTTTTACCAACGAACTTTCAGATGGCGTAACTTTTAGCCAGTATTTTGTCGCTGGAATGATCGCATCAGGACTAGTTAACACTGGCTTTCAACAGTTAGCGATCATGATTCCGGTAGAACGTGATTTTGGAACTCTAAAACGCTTGCAGGGCACCCCTATGCCGGCATCGAGTTATTTCATCGGAAAATCGATCGTTGTCTTTGTAACTATGGTGATTCAAATAGC
Organism: Streptomycetaceae bacterium; assembly: GCA_027488165.1. Taxonomy (GTDB): domain Bacteria; phylum Actinomycetota; class Actinomycetes; order Nanopelagicales; family Nanopelagicaceae; genus Planktophila. Next base: position 2,144 of record JAIYCF010000103.1, on the reverse strand, counting down.
CCTGCTACTTATTGCAGGGGTCTTATTCTTCGGGGTAAATCTTCCAACTGATCCCGCAAAGTGGTTCACATTTACTTGGTTGATTATCTTGGGCAGCGCTGCATCAACTGCGCTCGGTATTGCTTTCTCCGTTATCCCTAAGAGCGGGCGCGGAGCGTCAGCAGTTGTCTCACCCGTTGTGATCATTCTGCAATTCTTTAGCGGCGTCTTCTTCGTATTCACTGATCTACCAGGCTGGATGCAGCAAGTTGCCGCGATCTTCCCGCTGAAGTGGATGACGCAGGGAATGCGTTCAGTATTTCTCCCAGATTCTTTTGCTGCGCAGGAAGTTGCCGGTACTTGGGAGACGGGGCGTACTTTCTGGATTATTCTGGCGTGGTTAATCGCCGGTCTGGTGATTTCCATCAAAACCTTTAAATGGGAGCAAGCGCGATGAGAATTAAATTAGTTGCCGTCTTCTCCGCACTCTTTATCTCGCTCTCGCTAACATCCACTATTGCAGCAACTAAATCCCCAACGCCAACGCCGAAAGCAAGTGCTAGCGAGAAAGCGCCAGTGAAGAAAGCTCCGGTTAAGAAACCGCCCGCGAAGAAGAAACCGAAGGTCGCTAAGAAGCTACCTTCACCTTCTCCTAAGTGGCCACCAGTTGGATTTAAGACCGATCCACTCAATGAAACCAAGTTGTATCTCAAGGTTCCTACCGCAAAAGAGTTGGTGGGGCTGCTCTCTGCAAAATCAGCGCTAGCTTCACAAGTTAAAAACTGCACAGAATTCACCTGCGGTGCAGTTCTGGTTGGCGCTGAGATTGGCTGTCGTTGGTGGCGTGTAACCGCTGATGTAGTTGGTGCAACATCGCCTGAGAATCGAACTACAAAAACCTTCGGCAGAATCACCGCAGATGTTGGTCGCAGCGCCCCTCAGCAAGTAATAACAGTTCTATTGGTTACAACTGAACCTATCGGAGCCGGCCATATAGTTTCCAATATCAATGTCGATTGCAATCAAAGCGATCCACCTGGGCCGCTTCCAAATACCGTTTATCAAGCAAGTGCGAGTTAACGATGCTCGGCGGAATTGATAACGGGCTCTTTTTTTCTAGCTTTGGCGGTTTCTTCGCTGTAGCGATACTTTCGCTAATCCTGCGTTGGGCATTTAAACGTGGCAAATCTGTTGTTGAGCGCACCCCAAGAATTGGTGGCGAGAATGATTACGGCGCCCTAGTTGTAATCGCATCACCAAATAACTACATCGAAGGCGAACTCATGCGCTTGAAACTTGCGACTTCAGAGATCAAGGCAAATTTGGCGCAGACTAAAGATGGCCCTCGCTTATATGTCTTTGAACGCGACGAAAAGATTGCCCGCGCTGTTTTAAAAAGTTAGCGGTTTGCTCCGGGTACCCATAGTTGATCGCCAATTTCTTTATTGGCAACGCGTGCCAATACGAAGAGAAGATCAGAGCAGCGATTTAGATACTTCGCTGTTAGCGGGTTTACACCAGAACCAAAGCCATGGATTGCAGCCCACGTGCGGCGTTCTGCGCGGCGAACAACTGTGCGCGCTACATGCAAGTGTGCCGCCGCTGGTGTGCCAGATGGCAGAACAAATGAACGAAGTGGCTGTAGATCAGCGTTGTACTTATCGATCTGTTCTTCCAAATAAGTGACTTGGGATTCAAGAACGCGCAGCGGCTCAAATGCAGGTGCATCAACAACTGGCGTGCAGAGGTCGGCACCGACATCGAAGAGATCATTTTGAATACGAACTAAAAGCGCACGAATTTCATCGCTGAGTTCGTCGGTTGCAATAACAACACCGATAGTTGAATTTGCTTCATCAACAGTGGCATATGCCTCAAGGCGTGAATCGTTCTTGGAAGTGCGGCTCATATCGCCGAGGGAGGTAGATCCGTCATCGCCTGTCTTGGTGTAAATACGCGTTCAATTAACCATGGCCCTAGCCTATAAGTAGACTTCGGATATGGCATCTTCGCAAGGTTCGACCAACGATCGCTTCCGCATCGTCGGCGGATGCAGCCTAAAAGGCGAAGTAACGGTCACTGGGGCGAAGAATTCAGTCCTAAAGCTAATGGCCGCATCGCTATTGGCCGTTGGTACATCAACTATCCGCAATGTTCCGGATATC
>JAIYCF010000118.1 GCA_027488165.1 Streptomycetaceae bacterium | reverse complement strand
GGAGATGGTACTTCTCTCCAATAATGGAAAGCGTAAAACGGTTCGAGTTAACGGTGAAGATATCGCTTCTGTAAAGATCCCAGACGGGGTCCGCTCGCTATCGATAACCGATGCAGGAAAAGGAATTTATGCAGCTGGGCTTATCGCAACCAAGAGTGGTTACGGATATTTCCCACTTACAGCAGGAAGTGTTCTGACTAAATCCTCCGTCCCAATGTCTAATATTCGCGTCTTAACTCCCTGACAATCCCAGTTTTTTTGGTACTCAACCACTAGCCTTAGCGTCATGAGTAAGTTGGCGCGCACAGGGCGCAGTTGTTCGCGGGTAAGTTGCCGAAGCTTGGCTTCGATGACGCTTACCTATATCTATGCCGACTCGACTGCGGTGCTTGGCCCACTAGCTACTTACTCAGAACCACATTCTTACGATCTCTGTGAAAGCCATGGAAAACGCTTAACTGTTCCTAATGGTTGGACGGTAATCAAAGAGGAAACTTCACAAGCAGGCCTTGGGCCTTCTGAAGATGACCTAATGGCTATCGCTGATGCCGTTCGTGAAGTTGCCGCAAATCACGAGTCAATGCAAGATCAAAGCAGCGCTACATCTACAACCGATCATTCATCACTCGGTCGTCGTGGCCATTTACGCGCCGTACCGTCCTAAATTCTTGATATTCCCCGAGATCAATTAGCGAAGGAAGAAAAATTTCAATCTTTAAAGCCTACGACATTCGCGGTTTGGTTGATGTAGAAATTACCGCGGACTTTACATTTGCAACAGGCGTTGCCTTTGCCAGATTCTTGCAACAAGAACGCGAGCCAGGCACAGTTGTTATTGGCGAAGATATGCGCCCCTCATCACCGATTTTTGCCGATGCCTTTTCGGCTGGAGTAACTTCACAGGGTTTAGATGTAATCCGAATCGGTTTGGCATCTACAGACATGCTCTACTTTGCAGCAGGAAAACTTAACTATCCAGGTGCAATGTTTACCGCTAGCCACAACCCAGCCGAATACAACGGAATCAAACTCTGCTTAAGCGGTGCTCGACCAATCGGAAAAGAGTCCGGGCTCTTAACAATTGAGCGTTTTGTAAATGAGGGCTCTCCAATAGATTTCCGAAGTGTTGGCACAGAGTCTGAACAAGATTTGTTAACGCCTTACGTTGACCACTTACTGACATTGGTTGACCTTTCCGAGATTCGCCCGCTAAAGGTTGTAATTGATGCAGGAAATGGAATGGCTGGGCACACCGCTCCAGCTGTGTTCGCTAAATTAAATTGCGAAGTCATACCAATGTATTTTGAACTAGATGGAACCTTTCCTAATCATGAGGCTAATCCAATTGATCCAAAGAATTTAAAGGATCTGCAGAAAGCGGTGAAGAAACATAAGGCCGATATCGGGTTAGCATTCGATGGAGATGCCGATCGCTGTTTCCTAGTAGATGAAAATGGGGAATTGGTAAATCCTTCAACCCTTACTGCTCTGATTGCATACCGTGAACTAAAGAAGTACCCAGGATCAAATATAATTTACAATTTGATTTCATCTCGCGCGGTTGTTGAAATTGTTGAAGAAAACGGTGGTAAAGCGATCCGCTCCCGCGTTGGCCATTCCTATATAAAGAAACTTATGGCAGATACCGGTGCGGTATTTGGTGGCGAGCATTCTGGCCACTTCTATTTCAAAGATTTCTGGCGAGCAGATTCCGGAATGTTGGCAGCACTTCACGCTATCGCAGCTCTTGGTGAAGTTAAGGGTTCACTATCAAACCTTTTGAAACCATATTCCAGATATATCTCAAGTGGAGAAATCAATTCTGAAGTTGCAGATGCAGGCGCTGCAATGAGTCACGTTGAAGAGATATATCTTGATAACGATGGCGTGGAAGCCGACCACCTCGATGGCCTCACCATTAGCGGTGATACTTGGTGGTTTAACCTGCGCGCTTCAAATACCGAGCCCCTCCTTCGACTCAACGTTGAGGCTTCTACGGAAGCCCGCATGAAAAAGGTTCGAGATGATGTACTTAACATGATCCGTGGAGACCGATAGATCCTCTTATTAATACCTTAACTAGTACGCTATACCTATAGCCGACTAGCACAGTAGAGCCCTACGCCGAAGGTCAAGCGAAAAAACAGCCGTTTAAACTAGGGAGATATATTTCAATGACACCTGTAACAACAATTCCAAAGCATGACATCGCCGATGCATCTCTTGCAGCCGAAGGCCGTAAGAAGATCGAATGGGCAGAACGCAACATGCCTGTGCTTGCACAGATCCGTGAGCGCTTCGAAAAATCACAACCATTCACTGGCGTTCGCATCTCAGCATGTATGCACGTGACCACCGAGACCGCAAACTTGATGCGCGTTCTAAAGGCTGGCGGAGCAGAGATTGCACTTTGTGCGTCGAACCCACTTTCTACACAAGATGACACAGCAGCGGCCCTCGTACACGAGTACGGAATCTCAGTATTTGCTCGCAATGCAGTTGATCGTGACGGTTACTACGCACACATCAACGCAGCACTTGATATCGAACCACACCAAGTATTCGACGATGGTTGCGACCTCGTAAATACACTTCACACAACACGTAAAGAACTTCTTCCAAATATCGCTGGTGGTTGCGAAGAGACAACAACAGGCGTGATTCGTCTAAATCAGATGGCTAAAGATGGCGCACTCACATTCCCGATGATCGCTGTAAATGACACTGACACCAAGCACATGTTCGATAACCGCTACGGAACTGGTCAATCAACTCTTGATGCAGTATTCCGCGCGACAAACTTCCTGCTTGCAGGTCGCGTAGTCGTAGTCGCTGGATTTGGTTACTGCGGTAAGGGCGTTGCAGAGCGCGCAAAGGGTATGGGCGCCGATGTGATTGTTACAGAAATTGACCCAACTAAGGCGCTTGATGCGATGATGCAAGGTTTCCGTGTGATGCCAATGGTTGATGCAGCAAAGCTTGGCGATGTCTTCATCACTGTTACTGGTAACCGTGACGTACTTCGCGATGAGCACTTTGCAGTAATGAAAGATGGCGCGATCATGGCCAACTCCGGCCACTTCGATATTGAAATCGATGTTGCATGGCTCGAGCAGAACGCCAAGAAGAAGAACTCAAAAATGCGTCACCAAACTGACGAATACGTTCTTGCAGATGGCCGCCGCCTATTGCTTCTTGCAGAAGGTCGCCTAGTTAACCTCGGAGCAGCAGAAGGACACCCAGCATCAGTTATGGATATGTCATTCTCTGATCAAGCTCTAACAGCTGAATATCTTGTTAAGGAAGCCAAGAATCTTCCAGCAGGTGTTCACAACGTTCCTACTTATATCGATAAGGAAGTTGCTAGCCTGAAGTTGATTTCAATGGGTGGCCGTATCGACACATTAACTCCTGCACAAGATATGTACCTCAACTCTTGGGAGCACGGTAGCTAATGACTTTGGTTATGGTCGTCGATGACGACCAAGACCTGGCAGAGATGCTCGGCATCGTTTTAACCGGTGCCGGCATCGATGTCGATCTCGTAAGTCGTGGTGACGAGGCTCTGGAGGTATTTAGAAATAATCCTCCAGATCTCGTACTGCTAGATGTAATGCTTCCCGGTTTAGATGGCATAGAAGTTTGTAAATTAATCCGCGCCGAATCTATGGTGCCTATTGTTATGTTGAGCGCAAAAGGTGACACCCATGATGTTGTTCGTGGGCTGGAAGCTGGCGCCGATGATTACATGGTCAAGCCATTTCGCCACCCTTCCGAGTTAATCGCTCGTATTCGCACTCGCTTGCGTCGCACAAATGCAGATATCTCAGGCCTACTTGTAATTGGCGATCTTTCAATTGACGTTACCGCTCATGAGGTAAGCAGAGCAGGTAAGAAAATTGCGCTAACTCGTTTGGAATTCGACTTGTTAGTTGCGCTAGCTAAAGAACCAGGACGAGTGTTTACGCGCGATGCGCTTCTCGGAGAAGTTTGGGGCTATCGCCACTCAACAGATACTCGACTCGTAAACGTCCATGTGCAACGCCTGCGTTCTAAGGTGGAGCATGATCCAGAGCACCCGCAGATTGTTATGACGGTGCGCGGAGTTGGATATAAAGCAGGAGTCTTGGGCGGTTCTTAGGATGAACCGAAATTCATTTGCCTTCAGGAAATCGCTTGCCTCAAGGGTTATCTTCTCAACCGTTCTACTTTCCCTGGGAGTTGTCTGGCTAACCGGTTCCGCACTTTATTCGCAGCTATCTGATGGCGTAAAGCAGGTTAATTTAGAGACTTCTCTGGCTGAAGCGCGTTCTACATTCTTCAATGCACAGTATGAATTCCTCTTAGTCGAAGGTGCAAATACTTCGATTATCACAGAGACCGTGCAAGAGATCATCATCTCTTCGACAGAAGTTAGCCTTAACCAGGATCGTAAATCCATCTTTCTCAGTCGCTTTGGCCCGATCGCTGATCCATTAGGTGATGAAATTGCTCCTGATTACAGCACCGCGACAGATGAATTAGATATCTCATCCTTTCCAACCGACCTTAGACAACGCGTTAGAGCAAGCGACTTAGTTGAATACAAGTACGCAACTGTGAAGTATAAAAATCGTGAAGATGCTGATGTCTTGATCGCAGGTCGAAGAATCGCTATTCCTGAGTCTGGTAATTATGAGATGTACTTGGTCTACTCACTTACTAATCAAAACACCACTCTTTCGCTAGTTAAAAGCTCACTATTCTTTACTGGATTGGCGCTGCTCTTCTTAATCGGCTTAATTACCTGGTTGGTAGTCCGGCAAGTTGTGCGACCGGTTAGAGAAGCCGCTCGCGTAGCCGAACAATTTACGCAAGGTGATTTTTCTCAACGTATGAAGGTTGAAAGTTTTGATGAAATCTCTACGCTGGGAACCGCATTTAATGAGATGGCGCTATCTCTGGAATCACAGATTACTCGTTTAGAGAACTTATCGCGCGTACAGCAGAGATTTGTTTCTGATGTATCTCACGAACTTCGCACTCCATTAACCACGCTTCGTATGGCATCTGAAGTTATCCATGGCGCAAAAGGTTCTTTCGATCCGACGATCGCAAGAAGTTCAGAGCTTTTAGTTGCCCAGCTAGATCGCTTTGAGAGGCTGTTGGAAGACTTATTGGAAGTAAGTCGATTTGATGCCGAAGTTGCCGTACTTGAACCAGTTGAATTCGACTTGGTGCGACTGATCGAAAGATGTATTGAGGATGTTCGCGCGAATGCGCAGGACCACACGATTTCCGTTCAAATTGACCACGAAACTGAGCAGGTGATGATTAAGGCAGATATCCGCCGCGTCGAGCGAATAATGCGTAACTTGCTTTCAAATGCGCTTGATCACGCGGATGAGAAGCCAATTCAAGTTTCGGTAGTAGCTACAGCAACTGAAGTCGGAGTTGGAGTTAGAGACTTTGGTCCTGGAATGGATCCGGCATCGCTCTCTCGAGTCTTTGATCGCTTCTGGCGCGCCGATCCATCTCGGGCGCGCGTGCGTGGTGGCACAGGGCTAGGTCTATCAATTGCACTTGAAGATGCGCGCTTACACAACGGTGAGCTAGATGCATGGGGAGTGATTGGACACGGAGCACATTTTGTTCTCACCCTTCCGATTGTTGCCGGCTCACAGATTTCCGGAAGACCAATTCGTCCGCAACCGAAAGATTATCCCCAGTCAGTTTAATTTCAACTAGTAGGTAATTTTTTCAGGCGATACTCCTGAGATGTTAAACCTAACTGAAATAATTTTTCCTTCTCGATGTATCGGGTGTTCCAGATTAGGGATCTCAATCTGTTCTGAGTGTCGCAAACAGTGGCACCCACATGTTTATAAAAGAGAAATCAGCTGGAGCGAAGAAATCTTTCCGGTTCTCTCGGCAATCGAGTACTCGCCAATTGCATCACGAGTTTTGTTAAGCGCTAAGGAATCACAGATCAGGGCAGCTGATCAATTAATTGTAAATGGCATAGTTCACGCGCTAAAGTTGTTTGTAAATCGACATAGTTCTGCAGTGCTATTACCAATACCTTCAAGAAAATCTGCGAACCGAAAGCGCGGCAGGAATTTTCTGCAAGAGATCACTTCGCAGGTTGCTTTTGAAGTCGGCTTTCCAAGCCATTCGGCACTTAGACATAACCGCAAAGTTAGAGATCAATCTCAGCTAAATATCATTGATCGATCAGAGAATCTTTCTGGGGCTTTTGCAGTTGATCCTAAATTCACCGCTCAATTTTCGACGGGGAATACTGGACCTAAGATTATTGTTATTGATGATCTGATCACCACTGGGGCCACCCTGTCTGAGGCGATCCGGGCCTTGCGTACCGCAGGTTTTACCGTGCTTGGCGCGGTAACAAGCTGTACGGCTAAACCCCTACGATAAGGGGTCTAGATTTGCAGCAACTAGGTAGCTCCTGGGCAGGAAATGGTTAGGAAAGGTTCTTAAATGGCAAAGATTATTGACCGAATCATGCGCGCTGGCGAAGGAAAAATTCTTCGCGAGTTAAGCAAGGTTGTCGATCAAGTAAACGCCTTTGAGCCTGCGATCTCCTCTCTCTCAGATGAGGCTCTCCGCGCTAAGACCGATGAATTTAAATCTCGTTTTGCCGCAGGAACAACTCTCGATGATTTACTTCCTGAAGCATTTGCAGTTGTCCGAGAAGCTGCAAAGCGCACACTTGGTCAGCGTCACTACGACGTACAAATTATGGGTGGCGCTGCGCTACATCGCGGAAACATCGCCGAAATGCGAACTGGTGAAGGTAAGACTCTCGTTGCAACTCTTCCTTCATATTTAAATGCTTTGGCTGGTCGCGGCGTTCACGTAGTTACCGTTAACGACTATCTTGCCGAGCGCGATAGCGAATGGATGGGTCGCATCCATCGCTTCCTAGGACTTACCGTCGGGGTAATTGTAAATAGCATGACGCCGGCTGAGCGTCGCATCGCATACAACTCTGATATCACCTACGGCACAAACAATGAATTTGGTTTCGATTACCTGCGCGACAATATGGCTTGGTCAATAGATGATTGTGTTCAGCGCGATCACTTCTTTGCAGTAGTAGATGAAGTTGACTCAATTCTTATCGATGAAGCACGTACCCCGTTGATCATCAGTGGACCCGCCGATAAGGCCACCAAGTGGTATGTAGAGTTTGCAAATATCGCTGACAAGTTACAGCGCGATACTCACTACGAGGTAGATGAGAAGAAGAAAACCATCGGAATTCTTGAAGATGGCGTTACTAAGGTAGAAGAACTCCTCAAAATCGAGAACCTCTATGAGGCGGCAAATACAACGCTAATTGGATATTTGAACAACTCAGTTCGCGCGAAAGAACTCTTTAAGCGCGATAAAGATTATGTTGTAATGAATGGTGAACTATTAATCGTTGATGAGCACACTGGCCGCATGTTGGCTGGCCGTCGCTACAGCGAAGGCTTGCACCAAGCCCTTGAAGCTAAAGAGCGAATCGAAATTAAAGACGAGAACCAGACTCTAGCCACGATTACTCTGCAGAACTATTTCCGCTTGTACGAAACCATTTCCGGTATGACCGGTACCGCGATGACAGAGGCTTCAGAATTTCATCAGATCTACAAGCTCGGCGTTGTTCCAATTCCTACCAACCGCCCAATGCAACGTATTGATCAAGCCGACCTGGTCTATAAGACTGAACTCGCAAAGTTTATGGCGGTTACTCAAGATATCGTCGAGCGCCATCGCAAGGGCCAACCTGTTCTTGTCGGTACAGTTTCAGTTGAAAAGTCTGAAGAACTTTCAGCACTTCTAAAGAAGTCAGGAGTTCCTCACGAAGTATTAAATGCCAAGCATCACGAACGTGAAGCATCAATTATCGCCCGCGCTGGAGTTAGCGGCGCTGTAACTGTTGCAACAAATATGGCTGGCCGCGGTACAGACATCATGCTCGGCGGTAACCCTGAATTCATGGCAGATTTCGAACTCCAACGACGCGGCTTATCACCAGTTGATAACCCAGTTGAATATGAAGCAGCGTGGCCTGCAGAAATTGCAAAGCAGAAGGCAGCGGTTGCTAAAGACCACGAATCTGTAGTTGCACTTGGTGGTCTTTACGTTCTTGGCACCGAACGCCACGAATCCCGCCGTATTGATAACCAGTTGCGTGGACGTTCTGGTCGCCAAGGCGATCCAGGTGAGTCACGCTTCTATCTCTCATTGCAAGATGATCTAATGCGCCGCTTTAATTCAGCGCTGGTGGAGCGATTCTTATCTGCAGCAGGTCTTCCAGATAACGAACCAATCGAATCAAAGATGGTCAGCAATGCGATTCGCTCTGCTCAAACTCAGGTCGAGGCCCAGAACTTTGAAATTCGTAAGAACGTTTTGAAATATGACGATGTCATGAACCGCCAACGTGAAGTAATTTACGGTGAGAGACGCTTAGTTCTAGAAGGCGAAGACATTTCTGCACAGGTACAAACTTTCTTGGCAGACACTCTAATTGCCTACGTTAACGCTGAAACTGCTGAAGGTTATGGCGAGGATTGGGATCTCGATCGCCTCTGGCAAGCACTCAAACTTGTCTATCCAATTAGCTTTACCGCAGATGAGCTAATTGCAAAGATTGGTTCGCGCGCAGCGCTAGATGTCGATTACCTTTCTGATCAAATCCTCGAAGATGCAACAGCGGCTTATGAAAAGCGCCAGCGCGAACTAGGAGAAGGCGTGTTGCGCGAATTAGAGCGCAAGGTATTGCTATCTGTTCTCGATCGTAAGTGGCGTGAACACCTTTACGAAATGGACTACCTACAAGAAGGAATTGGTCTGCGCGCAATGGCGCAACGCGATCCGCTTGTGGAGTACCAGCGCGAAGGTTACGAACTCTTTGCAGCGATGATGGATGGAATAAAAGAAGAGCTTGCTAGTTTGGTCTTTAACGTTGAAGTTTCTGTCCAAGGCGATGGTTCAGAAGTTGTCGCCGCCGGCATCACTGAGAAACCGGCTGATTTAGGTGCACTGCAATACACAGCAGCTGACGAATCAGGCGTGTCGACAAAGGGCGAAATTTCACGTAACGCCCAATGTCCATGTGGTTCAGGCAAGAAATTTAAACGTTGCCACGGCGCTGCTTAAAGTAGCCGCAGCTCCGTACATAACCAACGCTTATCCACGCCCTCAAAGCGGATAACCATCGCACGAAGACGATCTCCGTATCGAACGGTGATAGTTGATTCGCAAATGCCATCTAAAGGCTGGCTCTGATGAATCGTTCTAATTCTTCCAATCTCTTTCTGGCTTCCTACCTGCTTTAACAATTGCATGTAGATGTGGCGATGACAGCGCGAAATCAACTGTGCAGGTTGGCGGCGTCCTGCCCAAATCTCTACAACGCTGATTGCAAACTTCATCGTCCAGGTATGTAACTCAGGTAATTCACTTGCCGATGTAGGAACTGGTTCAAAACCCGGTTCGTACTCTTCGCCAAAACTGGTCGGGATCAAATAAAGTTTCGCACTTTGCTGAGGTAGTGGTGCAAACTTTTTCTTATTGGCAATCTCCGAAAGTGAGTAAAGATCTAACTGTGGATGGGTCCATAGCGCTGGATCCTCCGAACTTGAAACCAGGCGTAATTCTCTCTTTGCTTCTACGTAATCTCTTTGAGTGGTCATGGCGCAGGGTCGCTCTTAACTTGAAAAGCCTCATCAACTTAAAGTGCGATTTCTTCTCATTCGAAAGTACTACTGTGGATAAGCAAGCGGTGGGCGCGCACTGATGGCATTTAGTACCCCACTATGAATACACAGAAGAAGGCGGCTCAGACTCGATTTATCGTTGCAGTATCGCTCTTTGCCGCAGCGCTGATCTCGGCTCTTGC
>JAIYCF010000085.1 GCA_027488165.1 Streptomycetaceae bacterium | reverse complement strand
GCCTTAGAGGCCAAACATCCCGAGCTCTTGGCTCCGGATTCTCCAACACTTGGCGTTGGTGGCGGTTTCTCAACAACTTTTGAGCAACACGATCACATCGAAAAGATGGTGAGCCTGGATAACGTCTTTGATAGCGAAGAGTTAGCGGCATGGTTTGATCGAGTAGAAAAAGAGATCAGTGCAACTTCTTATCTATGCGAGTTAAAGGTAGATGGCCTTGCCATCAACTTACTCTTTGAAGATGGCCAATTAACTCGTGCGCTGACCCGCGGTAACGGTGTTACTGGTGAAGATGTAACGCTTAACGTTAAAACCATTAAGGGTTTGCCACATTCGCTTATAGGAAAGAAAGTGCCTTCACGTATTGAAGTTCGTGGTGAAGTCTTCTTCCCACTCGCTGCCTTCCAAGAGTTAAATGATGGTTTAGAAGAATCCGGAAAAGCGCTCTTTGCCAATCCACGTAATGCCGCCGCCGGATCTCTGCGCCAGAAAGATCCACGAATCACGGCATCTCGTCCGCTCAGCGTTGTTGTGCACGGTATCGGTGCGCGTGAAGGCCTGACATTTACCGAGCAATCTGCGGCATATGAAACTTTAAAAGGTTTGGGCCTACCAACAAGTGAACGCTTTAAAGTCTGTGGTTCGCGTGCAGAAGTCGAGAAGTTTATTGAGTACTACAACGAACATCGCCACGATGTAGAACACGAGATTGATGGCGTTGTTATCAAAGTTGATTCCATCGCCCAACAAGAAAAACTTGGCTTTACTTCACGCGCACCAAAATGGGCGATCGCCTTTAAATATCCACCTGAAGAAGTAACTACAAAGTTATTGGATATCAAGGTCAGCGTTGGTCGTACTGGTCGTGTTACACCGTTTGCTTATATGGAGCCAGTAAAAGTTGCGGGTTCAACTATTACAAATGCGACTCTGCACAATGCGCAAGAGATCGAACGCAAAGGTGTGTTGATTGGCGATGTCGTAATTATTCGCAAAGCCGGCGATGTCATCCCAGAAGTCCTCGGCCCAGTCCTTGATAAGCGCACCGGCATTGAGCGCGCCTTTGTGATGCCTACGCAATGTCCTGATTGCGGCGCTGCGCTGCGCGCAATAACTGAAGGCGATGTCGATATTCGCTGTCCAAATACCCAGAGCTGTCCGGCACAGTTGCGTGAGCGCATTTACTACATCGGCTCACGCGCCGCCCTAGATATCGATGTCATGGGATATGAAGCCGCCAACGCGTTGTTAACCGATTCGATCATCGTTGATGAATCAGATTTGTTTAGCCTTACTGCAGAAAAGTTAATGGCTTCTGAATTCTTTACCAAGAAGGATGGCAGCGCGGGAAAGAACATTGAAAAATTAATTGCCGCCCTCGAAGAGGCTAAGTCACGGCCACTTTGGCGCGTAATTGTTGCGCTATCTATTCGCCACGTAGGACCAACTGCGGCGCAGGCGTTAGCAAATACCTTTGGAGATATGCACGCGATCGCTAGGGCCAACGCAGAAGAGTTAGCCAACATCGATGGAGTCGGCGAAACAATTGCGCAATCAATCATCGAATGGTTCGCCGTTGATTGGCACCGCGAGATTATTAAGAAATGGGAGCAAGCCGGCGTATTAATGCAGGTACAAGCCACCGCCCAGCTACCGCAAACTTTGGCAGGCCTTACCTTTGTTGTTACGGGAGGGCTAGAGAATTTCACACGCGATTCGATCGCCGAAACAATTACCGCGCACGGTGGCAAACCTGCTAGTTCCGTCTCTAAGAAAACAGATTATGTGTTGGTTGGCACAGATCCGGGATCTAAATTGGCTAAGGCGCAAGAACTTGGCGTTACCGTGATCGATGAGGCGCGCTTTTTAGAGTTACTAGAGGGGCAGGGGTAGTCTGTACCCATGATCAACCAATCAGCTATGACAAACCTGGCATCTGAATACGCACGCGAACTCCCAGCCTCACCTGTGGCATTTGGAGTCGGAACCTTTATCGTCTTTGTAATCTGTCTCTATCTCGTACTTCGTCTTGATAAATAACAAGCGCTAAATAGAGAACATTTATTTTGGCAAAGATCGCTATCTACGGCGGAACATTTGACCCGATTCATTTAGGGCACCTTCATGTTATTACCGAGATATTAAAGCGAGATATTGCAGATCGAATTTTATTAGTGCCGGCAGGTCAACCACGTCTGCGAGATCAAGAACCTGTTGCAGCAGGGTCTGATCGTCGTGCAATGTGCCAAGTTGCGTTAAAGGATTTAGCTCCGGAAATCGCTAGCCGTGTAGAAGTAAATCCAATTGAAATCTTGCGATCTGGTCCGAGCTACAGCATCGATACCGTGGAAGCGGTAGCCCAGACTTATCCGGGAGATGAAATACTTTTGATTTTAGGCACAGATGCCTTTGGCAAGCTAGAAGATTGGCATCGCAGTAAAGAATTACAGGATATGGTCGACTTCATTGTTATCGATCGCCCCGACTTTCCAGGTTCGCCGAACTTGGATATCAACGCGCTCAACGTATCTGCAACTGCGGTACGCGCTGGTGAGATAGAAAACGTCTCACCGCAGGTAGCCGCTTATATAAAGGAGCACAACCTCTATGCCCGCAAGTAAGAGCGTAATTGAGCTAACTCAAGTAGCAGCTCGCGCTGCCGCCGAAAAATTTGGCACAGAGATGATCGCTATTGATCTTTCAGATCAGATGGTTCTCTCTGAAGTATTTCTAATTGTGACTGGTGCAAATATCCGCCAAGTAGATGCCATTGCAGATGAGGTTGAAGAAAAACTCCGTTTGATTGGTGAGAAGCCGGCCCGCCGCGAAGGTACTGACGAGTGGGTCTTGCTCGATTACTCAGATCTAGTTGTACATATCCAAAGTAGCGAACTACGCCGTTATTACATGCTGGATCGCCTCTGGAATGATTGCCCAACAATTGAACT
>JAIYCF010000120.1 GCA_027488165.1 Streptomycetaceae bacterium | reverse complement strand
CATGACTCAATTGGTCTGGGCGAAGATGGCCCAACGCATCAACCGGTCGAACATTTAGCAGCGCTACGCGCCATTCCTAACTTTGATGTGGTGCGTCCAGGTGATGCCAACGAAGTTCGTGAAGCTTGGAAGGTGATTTTGCAACGTCGCAAGCCAGCAGGGCTTCTGCTTTCTCGTCAGAACTTGCCTGTTGTTGATCGCGCATCCCATGGCGATGTCGCACTCGTTGCAAAGGGTGCCTACATTTTGAAAGAAGCCTCCGGTTCAGCAGACGTTGTTCTAATCGCAACTGGTTCAGAAGTTGGAGTTGCACTTGCAACACAAGAGATTCTTGAAGGCCAAGGAGTCTCGACGCGTGTAGTCAGCGCTCCATGTCTGGAATGGTTTAAAGAAACCGATTCCGCGTACCAGGGCCAAGTGATTCCTAAAACCGCAAAATTGCGCGTAAGTATCGAGGCCGGAATCGCCCAAGGCTGGCGCGATTACATCGGAGATTCAGGTATCGCTATCTCACTCGAACACTATGGCGCTTCAGCATCTGCTGGCAAGTTATTCAGCGAATTTGGTTTCGGTCCAGATTCGATCGCTTTCAAAATCCAGAACGCTCTGAAGTAAAAACGATGATCAAACTCAGTGGGCCATCTCTTTCTAAGATTGACCGTAACGATTCAAAATACCTGAAGTTGGCAAAGGCGCATCCCCGTATCGCTGCTAAAGATGCGAATACCTGGGGTCCGGCAGCAAGTGCCGAAGCTGCGATCCGTTTAAATTGGGTTGATCTAGATCAGAGTTCTCGCGAACTACTCCCCTTGCTCGATGCACTCGCTGCCAAATTTCGCGATAAAACAGATCTAGTTCTCTGCGGAATGGGTGGATCTTCTCTCGCCCCAGAAGTCATCGCACAGACTTATAAGAAGCGCGTTTTTATCCTGGATTCGACTGATCCGGATTATCTCCACCGCGCGCTACAAGGCGATGCGAGCAATCTGCTGGTACTGGTTGCTTCAAAATCAGGATCAACTATCGAAACATCGTCACAGCGCGCTTTCTTCGAAAAATATTTAAGCGATGCCGGGTTGAACCCCACTGAACATATGGTCTTTGTAACTGACCCTGGTTCACCTCTAGATCAAGATGTCCGCAAAGCCGGATTTACAGTTATCAACGCTGATCCAAATGTGGGGGGACGCTTTAGTGCGCTCACCGCCTTTGGTTTAACGCCTGCCGCGCTAATGGGCGTTGACGCATCTGTGTTGCTTGATCAAGCAAGTGATTGTCGTGATCTCATGAAGACCAATCCAGAGGTTGTCATTGACGTCGCTTATTTGCTTCTAACTCAAGCCGAACAAATTTTAGGTTTCACAGATAGCGGTTCTAATTTTCCTGGACTATCAGATTGGATCGAACAGTTAATCGCTGAATCAACGGGTAAAGAGGAACAAGGCCGACTGCCGATTGCCACTGATGGTTTTAAAGAGGCTGCAATGGGTGGCGCCTTCTCTGTCTCTTTTGCACCTGGTGCAGAGTTAACGGTTGAAGCAGAACTTGGCGAGCATTTCTTATTCTGGGAATGGGTGACTGCCCTACTGGGTGCAGCGCTCGAGATTGACCCATTCAATCAACCCAATGTAACTGAAGCGAAAGAGGCCACTTCAGCGGTTCTTGCAGAGTGGAACAATTCACTTCCCGTGATTACTACCGCCAACAGCGAAGATAGCGTTGAAATCTTTGGCGTCGGAAATACCTTGGTTGCCGCGCTAAAAAATCTCATCGCAAATACTGATGCGGATGGTTACATAGCAATAACTGCTTATTTGGATCGCATCGGTGATAGCAAACTTTCTGAACTACGTGCAATTCTTTCGGAGAAATCTGGACGTCCCGTTAGCTTTGGTTGGGGTCCACGCTTCTTGCATTCCACTGGTCAGTTCCATAAGGGCGGACAACAGAACGGATCTTTCCTGCAGGTAACTGGCGAAACTTCGATTAACTATAAAGTTCCGGGGCGAGCCTTTGATTTTCGCACTTTGCTAATGGCGCAGGCGCTTGGTGATAACCGCGCCCTTGCAAAAAGAAAATACCCGCTGCTTCGTCTGCATTGCACAGAACGTAGCGCGGGTATTGACCAGATCTTGAGAGCCGCTAAAGCTCTCTAAAACTTTTATCTCTATCGACTAGTCGTCATCTCCACGGAGTTTACGGAGCGCTTCTTCAAGAATCTTTGCCCCTTCAACATCTGTGCGACGCTCTTTTACATAAGCTAAGTGAGTCTTGTAAGGGATATTTACAACTGCCTTTGGCGGATTGTTGCGATCACGACCTGCAGGAAGACCGCACTTAGGGCAATCCCATTCAGCGGGAATTACTACAGTCTCTTCAACTGCAAAAGAGGGACGAACTTCATGCCCATTGGCGCACCAGTATGAAACGGTGGCGCGCTCGATCTGATCTCCGCGTTCGGCCTCGCCCATTGGGCCAGCGCCGACACGACTTCCGCGAATTGCACTTGCCATGGATTAACCCTTCAGAACAAGACTGAGTGCGACAACGCCGCCGAACCAGATTCCGCCAACAACGATTGTGATGCGATCGAGGTTACGTTCTACAACAGATGATCCGCCGTAGTTTGATGAGATGCCGCCACCGAATAGATCGGAGAGACCAGAGCCTTTTCCTTTGTGAAGGAGAACAAGCAGGATCATCAAGATGCTTGTAATGACAAGAAGGATAGATAGAGCTAGAGCCACGGTGTAAAACTCCTCAAGTTGTGGATGGAGATAGAGCGTAAGGATACTAGATCGAGGTGCGAGATTAGGCGCCTTCGACCGCGTAGAACTTGGCGATCTTGGCCAATTCCTCAGGATCTAGGCTCGCTCCCCCGATCAGGGCGCCATCAACATCGACCTGCTTCATGATTTCGACAACGTTAGATGATTTAACAGATCCGCCGTAGAGGATGCGCATGTTTGCGGCGATCTCAGGTGACCCGATGCTTTGGATCTCTTCACGGATTGAAGCACATACTTCCTGAGCATCTTCAGGAGTTGCAGTCTTGCCGGTACCGATCGCCCAAACTGGTTCGTAGGCGATGACAATTTTCTTAAGTTCTGGCTTTGTAAACCCTTCAAGACCTGCGCGGACTTGGCGGATTACATGAGATACATGTGCGCCAGATTCACGGATCGAAAGTTCTTCACCGACGCAGAAAATAGGTGTTAGTTCGTTCGCTAACGCCGCTTTCATCTTGCGGTTGATCAGCGCATCATCTTCATTGTGGATTGCACGACGCTCTGAATGGCCGATTACCACGAATGTGCAACCGAGCTTGGCGAGCATCGATCCTGAGATATCTCCAGTAAATGCTCCGCTGGCTTCAGGTGAAAGATCTTGCGCACCGTACAACAAGCGCAGACGATCTCCGTCAACCATAGTTTGGATCGAACGAATATCGGTAAATGGCGGAATGATCGCAACGTCAACGGCATCGTAATCTTTGTCTGAGAGTGAGTAGACAAGCTTCTGTGCAACTGCAATCGCCTCAAGGTGATTGAGGTTCATCTTCCAGTTACCTGCCATAAGTGGCTTACGCATTATCGACTCCTTCTAACTTAGATTGTGTTGAAAATTAATGACCAAAACTTAGAGACCTAGAGCAGTTAAGCCCGGAAGTTCTTTACCTTCTAGGTATTCAAGCGATGCACCACCACCGGTTGAAATGTAACCAAATGCAGAATCTGCAAAGCCCAGAGCGCGAACTGCAGCGGCAGAATCGCCGCCACCAACCACGGAGATTCCAGAGACTTCAGTTAGCGCTTGTGCGACAACTTTAGTTCCGTTGGCAAATGCTGGGAATTCAAAAACGCCCATCGGCCCGTTCCAGAAAACAGTCTTACAAGAACGGATCGCTGCCGCAAAAGCTGCCGCCGAATCAGGACCAATATCGAGTCCCATCTGATCGGCAGGAATTGCATCGGCGCTAACAAGCGTTGCTGGTGCATCGGATGCGAATGCAGGCGCTACCAAAATATCTGTTGGAAGAACTAACTTCACACCAGAATCTGCCGCCTGCTTAATCAAACCCTTAACCGTTTCAATTAGATCGGTCTCAACTAAAGATGTGCCAATCTCTTTTCCTTGTGCCGCTAAGAATGTAAAGACCATTCCGCCGCCAATTGCCATTACATCTACTTTGCCGAGCAAGTTAGAGATAACACCGATCTTGTCAGAAACCTTCGCTCCCCCAAGAACAACACCGTATGGGCGTTCTGGGTTTTGGGTTAGCTTCTTTAGTACTTCCACTTCTGCGGCAACAAGTGTTCCGGCAACATGTGGAAGAAGTTTAGGAAGGTCAAAGACTGATGCATGTTTGCGGTGCACCGCGCCAAAGCCATCTCCTACATAAGCATCGGCAAGTGCTGCCAACTCTTTGGCAAGAACTTGGCGCTCTGCCTCGTCTTTCGAAGTTTCCGTAGCTGAGAAGCGAATGTTTTCTAGCAACAAGATCTCGCCCGCTTTGAGAGCTTTAGCTTTAGCGGTTACATCGCTACCGGTAACCGCCCCAGCAAATTGCACTGGTGCTCCAAGTAGCTCCGATAAACGCTTTGCGACAGGTGCTAATGAAAGTTCTGGCTTTGCCTCACCTTTTGGTCGACCCAGGTGCGCTGCGATGACGACACTGGCACCGTTTGCGAGAAGAGTTTTGATAGTCGGCAGCGAGGCGCGGATGCGTCCATCATCTGTGATCTCGCCGTTTTTCAACGGGACATTGAGATCGCAGCGAAGGAATACTCGCTTGCCGGCTACATCAAAGTTTTGAAGCGACATTAATTAATGGTAATAACTAGAGAGATTTGCCGACGAGGCCGACAAGATCAACGAGGCGGTTTGAGTAACCCCATTCGTTGTCATACCAACCAACGACCTTAACTTGGTTTCCGATTACCTTGGTTAGACCAGAATCGAAGATACAAGATGAAGGATCGGTGACGATATCGGAAGAGACGATTGGATCTGATGTGTAGGTGAGGTATCCCTTGAGCGCGCCGTTAGCGGCTGCCTTCATTGCAGCGTTGATCTCTTCAGCGGTTGCTTCCTTAGCAAGTTCAACAGTTAGATCTGTTGCAGAACCTGTTGGGACTGGAACGCGCATTGCGTAACCATCAAGCTTGCCCTTGAGTTCTGGCATAACCAATGAGATCGCTTTTGCGGCACCTGTTGATGTTGGGATCATATTTGTCGCTGCTGCACGTGAGCGGCGAAGATCCTTATGTGGGAAGTCAAGAATTACCTGGTCGTTTGTGTAGGCGTGAATTGTTGTCATCAAGCCCTTAACGATGCCCCAGTTATCCTGCAAAACCTTGGCCATTGGGGCGAGGCAGTTAGTTGTACATGAAGCATTTGAAATTACGTTGTGGTTTGCTGGGTCGTACTTATCGTGGTTTACACCCATAACGATGGTGATGTCTTCATCAGTTGCGGGCGCAGAGATGATTACCTTCTTGGCACCTGCCGTGATGTGCTTCTTAGCATCGGCAGCCTTTGTGAAGTGGCCGGTAGATTCGATGACGATATCTGCCTTAACTGATGCCCATGGAAGGTTTGCTGGATCGCGATCTGCGAAAACTTTGATTGTCTTGCCACCAACTGTGAGGGTGTCATCAGTGTGGGTTACTTCAAGTCCTAGGCGACCCAAGATTGAGTCGTACTTTAGGAGGTGAGCCAAAGTAGCGTTATCCGTTAGGTCATTGATGCCTACGATATTGATATTTGGGTTGGTTAGCGCTGCGCGGAAGAAGTTACGACCGATACGTCCAAAACCATTAATTCCAACATTAATCACGTGAAAACCTCGCTCTAGAAATTGTAAGGACCCGCTGGGTACTTATTAAAAGTTACGCCAATTGGGTAGACGGCAATTAAACTGCCACATCATTGGGGTCGAGGCTAACCTTACCAGCCGCGTGGAGTTACTTCTGCGTAAGACTAGTTGAGTAGGTCAGGCGAAAGGCCGGCTTCGGTATCGGGAATTCCAAGTTCAGCGGCGCGCTTATCGGCCATCGCCAAGAGGCGACGAATACGTCCGGCGATCGCATCCTTTGTCATCGGTGGAGATGCCAAGGAACCGAGTTCTTCCAGACTTGCCTGTCCATGGCTGATGCGAAGTTCGCCTGCCTCTTTTAGATGATCAGGGATCTGTGGGCCGAGAATTTCCATAGCGCGTTGTACGCGAGCAGCTGCTGCGACTGCAGCACGAGCTGAACGACGCAGATTGGCATCATCAAAATTTGCTAAACGATTTGCGGTGGCGCGTACTTCGCGACGCATGCGTCGTTCTTCCCAAGCTAGAACACTCTCGTGAGCGCCAAGGCGAGTAAGTAGAACTCCAATAGCATCGCCATCACGAATAACAACGCGATCAACACCGCGAACTTCACGCGCCTTTGCAGTAATTCCCAGGCGACGAGCTGCTCCAACTAAAGCTAGCGCCGCTTCTGGGCCTGGACAAGTAATTTCAAGCGATGATGAACGACCTGGCTCGGTGAGTGAACCATGTGCAATAAATGCACCACGCCAAGCTGCTTCAGCGTCGCAGATATTTGCAGCTACAACTTGTGGCGGAAGACCGCGAACTGGGCGACCATTGCTATCGATCAGACCTGTTTGGCGCGCAAGTGCATCACCTGCTTCGATAACGCGAACAACATAGCGAGACCCTTTACGTAATCCGCTAGATGAGAGCACCGCGAGATCGCTATCGTGGCCGTAAATATCAGCGATATCTTTCTTAAGGCGACGTGCGCTCTGTGAAGTATCGAGTTCGACTTCGATTACAACTTTGCCTGCTGCAATATGAAGGCCACCAGCAAAACGCAGAAGTGAAGATACTTCGGCTTTGCGGCAGCAAGGTTTGGTTACTGAAAGACGACTTAGCTCGTCTTTAACTGCTGCGGTCATTGCCATGGGCATATCCAAGCAGGGTTTAGCCCGCTATGTGTGCGAAAAGTGAAGTTAATTTTTTTGGATCATGATGGACCAATGAGCGTTGGTCACGCAGGTCGGCTATCAACAACTCTCCACCTGTACTTGAAAGATGGCGCTGTAGTTGATCGGATCCAGCTACAACGCTTTGATCTGCCACGATTAAATCAAAGCGTAGATCGGGAGCATAGGTGTGCAATATCTCCATATGTTCCGTCGCGGTATATCCGGCGTACTCCCCCGAATTTATAACTGGTCCATTTTCGGTTGCGGAATCCAAATTGAGAATGAGAATCTTCTTCGCCTTTGCAGCCACCAACGCATCTCTTTGTTGGGGAACCATCAAATGTGGCAGAACGCTGGAGAACCAAGAGCCTGGCCCCATAACAATCCAATCCGCTGCATCAATTGCAGAAAGTGATTCTGGGCGCGCGGTTGGATTTTCAGGAAGCAGGCGTAGTGATTCCAGGCGCCCTTTCGCGGTTGCTACTTGTACTTGCCCTTTAACAATAAAACGACCGGTTGAATTTGTGAAGGTTGCTTCGATATCAAGTGGCTCTACCGACATCGGTAATACTCGACCAATAACTTTCAATAATGAACCAACTCGATCTAGCCCGGCAACTGGATCTTCACCCTTATTCCAAAGCGCTGCCAGAAGTAAGTTTCCAACTGCATGGCCATCTAGCGGGCCATCGCTTTCAAAT
The DNA here is from genome assembly GCA_027488165.1 of Streptomycetaceae bacterium. GTDB lineage: Bacteria > Actinomycetota > Actinomycetes > Nanopelagicales > Nanopelagicaceae > Planktophila. The sequence continues at coordinate 19,697 of JAIYCF010000120.1, read as the reverse complement.
CGATATTGCATGATCTCGGCCCAACTACGGCCCCACTCATCATCTGCACAGAGTGCAGCTAGCGCCATTCTTAAATCACCAGGCGGATAAATTGAAAACTCTTCCCGCAGGCGACCGCTTGATCCGCCATTATCTGCAACGGTAACAATTGCGGTTAGTTCGCTCGTTATCTGGCGCAGCGCCGAAAGGGTTGCCGCCAAACCATGGCCTCCCCCAAGTGCAACTACCCGCGGTTTGTTGCCACTCATTCACGACCTACATCACGGTGTGTGGCATGCGCAGAAATCTCAATTGCAGACTTCTCTGTGGAGAGTTGCTTAGCAATCTCCTCAGCAATCGCAACGCTTCGATGCTTGCCACCAGTGCAACCAATTGCAATCGTCACATACTTCTTTCCCTCGCGAAGGTAACCGGGCATCATCTGGCGTATTACTCCGACATAACTCTTTACAAATTCTGACACGCCCTCGCTGGTTAGAACCTTATTTGAAACTTCTTTAATTAGACCGGTTAGGGGGCGAAGTTCTGGGATCCAATGTGGATTGGGAATGAAGCGACAATCTAAAACTAAATCGGAGTCGACGGGGATTCCATATTTGTATCCAAAGGAGAGAACGTTGATGCGGATCGCATCCAACATTCCTGCGGAGAAGATCTCGCCGATACGTTTTTCTAGCTGATGGACATTTAGATTGGAGGTATCGATAACGACATCTGCACCAGAGCGAAGTTCCTCTAACTTAGTGCGTTCGCGTTCGATGCCGTCGACGATTCGGTCCTTTGCTTGCAAAGGATGTGGCCGGCGGGTTGATTCAAAACGTTGCACTAGGGACTGATCTGTCGCATCGAGAAAGAGCAAACGGTATGAGATTCCGCTCTCATTTAACTTTTGAAGCGAGTTGCTTAGCGCATCAAAGAACTTTCCACCGCGCACATCTACGACAACCGCCAAAGATGCAATATCTGAACTCTTCGTTTGCACCGCGAGCTCAGGAAGTAAGGCAGGCGGCAAGTTATCGACGACATACCAACCAAGGTCCTCAAGTGCGTGGGCAACCGTTGAGCGTCCTGCACCTGACATTCCCGTAACAACAAGGAGTTCCTTCGTTGACATGACTCTATTCTCCCCTGCGACGCTCTCTTTGGCTACTTCGTACCAGTTGTAATCTCACCGGTTTGAGTATTTACGATCTCTGCACCAGAGCCATGAGTAGATTTTTGGAGATATTCAAAGATGACCTCGGCGATCTTTTCGCCGATACCTGGCGTCATTGCTATTTCGGCCAACGTTGCTTTACGAAGCGCAGCAACTGAACCAAATTGCTCAAGCAGAGCAGCTCGCCGAGCCTGGCCCATCTGTGGAATCTCATCCAAAATTGATTCGAGCATCACCTTTGATCTACGCGAACGGTGGAAGGTAATCGCAAAGCGGTGGGCTTCATCTCGGATACGTTGTAGTAAATACATTCCCTCGCTAGTGCGCGGCAGAATCAGCGGATCACTTTCGCCCGGACGCCAGACTTCTTCTAAGCGCTTAGCCAATCCACAGAGCGCAACGTCGGTAACGCCTAATTCATCAAGTGCGCGTTGAGCAGCTGCAACTTGGGGCGCTCCACCATCGACAACAATTAGTTGCGGCGGGTATGAGAATTTACTTAGCTTTCCCCCAATAGCAGCAACATCGCTCTCATCTACCGCTCGGTCATTTAAAAGACGTTTCATGCGACGGGTTATTACTTGGTGCATGGCGCGGGTGTCATCGGTGGCTTCCTTGGTATCGATGATGAAGCGGCGGTATTCGCTCTTCTTGGCCATTCCATCTTCGAATACCACCATTGATGCCACAACTGACGTTCCCGAAATATTTGAGATGTCATAGCATTCAATACGTAAAGGTGTTCGCTTCAGCTCTAACTGTTCTTCGATTTCTAACAACGCTTTGCCGCTAACTGCGGCATCGGTAGCGCGCTTACTTAAGAATTGAATCACTGCATAATGGGCGTTTCGTTCAACCGTCTGTAGTAGCTCGACTTTCTCGCCCCGCTGTGGAACCTTGATCGATACTTTCGCTCCGCGCAGAGTTGTGAGCCAGGCCTCTAGCGCCTCTTGATCGACTGGTTCGCGATTTAGATAAATCTCATTTGGAATATCCGTTGGTGCGCATTGGCTATAGATGGAGAAGAAGAGTGATGCCACTTGGTCATCGCCTTCCAGTGCTCGTTCTTGATCAACAATCCAGGAGCGTGAGCCCTTAATTGATCCACGTCGCACCATGAAAATTGAACCGGCGGCATGTAAACCTTCTTCGTGGATCGAGATGAAGTCGCCATCTAGATCATCAGAAAGATTTCCTTGCGTCGATCGTTGCGCCTTTTCAAAGGATTCGATTTGATCGCGGATACGTGCCGCGCGTTCGAACTCTTCGCGTTCGGAGGCTAAATCCATCTCGGATCGTAACTTCGGCAAGATATCTTCCATGCCCTTTTCCATAAAGGCATCTAGCTTTACTGCAATTTCGCGATGTTCTTCAGGGGTTACCCAACCAACGCAAGGTGCCGCGCACTTGCCGATATCCCCGAGCAAGCATTGCCGTTTGCTTCGCTTGGCGCGTGCGAAGTTTCCTTCAGAACACGAGCGGACCGGAAATACCTTTAAGAGAACTTCATAGGTATTGCGTAACGCCCAAGCATTTGTATAAGGGCCGAAGTATTTAAGACCGGGCCGTTTCTCCTTACGGGTAATAAAGATTCGCGGAAACTCATCTTGCATCGAGATTGCTAAGTACGGGTAAGACTTGTCGTCTTTAAATTGCACGTTATAGGTTGGTTGATATTGCTTGATCCAAGAAAATTCCAGAGCCAGAGCCTCGAGCTCGGTCCCAACTATCGTCCAATCAACTCTTACCGCTTCATTAACCATCCGATGAGTTTTCCGGGCGAGATTTGAACCGAAGTAAGTCGTTAGGCGGTTCTTTAAGTTCTTTGCCTTACCAACATAGATGACTTTATCTTTACCGTTATAGAAGCGATAAACCCCAGGTTCCTCAGGGATCTCCTTGGGGCGATAACTAGCTGGATCAGCCATTTACTTAACGGCAGCCTTTTTCTTAACGGGTGCGCGATTGGTGGCCAGTATTTCTGCCAAGAAATTACCGGTGTAACTTGCCTTTACCTTTGCCACATCCTCAGGTGTTCCTTCAGCAACAACTGTGCCGCCACGGAAACCACCCTCTGGGCCCATGTCGATAACCCAGTCAGAGCATTTGATTACATCTAGGTTATGTTCGATAACGACAACCGTATTGCCTGAGTCAACTAAACGACTAAGGACTCCCAGTAACTTGCTGACATCTTCGAAGTGCAGACCTGTTGTCGGTTCATCTAAAACATAGATTGTGCGACCGGTAGAACGACGTTGCAACTCGGTAGCCAACTTAACTCGCTGGGCTTCGCCGCCTGAGAGCGTTGGAGCTGATTGACCCAAACGAACATATCCCAGACCTACATCACATAAAGTTTTTAGGTAACGAGCGATGGTTGGCACTGATTCGAAGAAGGTATGCGCAATCTCAATCGGCATATCAAGGACTTCCGCGATCGTCTTGCCCTTGTAATGCACTTCTAGTGTTTCGCGGTTATAGCGCGCGCCGTGACACACCTCGCAGGGCACATATACATCTGGCAAGAAGTTCATCTCAATCGTGATCGTGCCATCGCCTGAACAGTTCTCGCAGCGTCCGCCCTTTACGTTAAATGAGAAACGGCCTTGTTGATATCCGCGAACCTTTGCTTCAGTTGTCTCGGCAAATAGCGCACGGACCTTGTCGAACACTCCGGTGTATGTGGCTGGATTAGAGCGAGGCGTGCGACCGATTGGTGATTGATCAACGTGCACAACTTTATCTAACTGGTCTACACCTGTAACTGTGCGGTGGCGACCTGGAACCAAGCGCGCGCCATTTAACTTGTTGGCCAGGGTTGTATAGAGAATGTCGTTAACTAAAGTGGATTTTCCAGAACCGCTTACTCCTGTTACTGAAACGAAAACACCCAAAGGAATCTCAACTTCCACATCCTTTAGATTGTTCTCTTTAGCACCCTTGATAACTAATTTACGTTTTGGATCGAGCGGGCGGCGTTTGGCAGGAATTGAAATCGACTTACGACCTGAAAGATAGGCACCGGTAATCGATTCCTTGGAAGCAATAAGTTCTTCGTAAGAACCTGAGACGACAACCTTTCCGCCGTGTTCGCCTGCGCCAGGACCGATATCCACGATCCAATCGGCTGTGCGAATCGTTTCTTCGTCATGCTCTACAACGATCAAGGTGTTGCCGAGATCGCGCAGTCGTGTCAGCGTCTCAATCAAGCGACGGTTATCGCGCTGGTGAAGACCAATGCTCGGCTCATCTAAGACATAGAGAACGCCGACTAATCCGGAGCCAATCTGTGTTGCCAAGCGAATTCGCTGGGCTTCTCCACCTGAAAGAGTTGCCGCAGGTCGGGCTAGCGAAAGGTAATCAAGTCCAACATCTAGCAAGAAACCTAAACGCGCATGTACTTCTTTCATTACGCGTTCGGCGATCTGTGCCTCGCGTGCATTGAGTGAAATGCTCTTTAAGAATGCTGCGCAATCAGCGATCGAAAGTTCGCATATCTCGGAGATGTTCTTATCGCCGACTGTTACAGCTAGAACCTCGGGCTTAAGGCGCGCACCTTTACAGACATTGCAAGGAATTTCGCGCATATAAGACTCGTACTTTTCGCGAGAATAATCGCTATCAGTTTCATCATGCTTGCGATGGATGAAGGGAATTACACCCTCGAAACCAGATGAGTAATTGCGAACGCGTCCGTAGCGGTTCTTGTACTTAACATGGACTTCATATTCGAATCCATTAAGAATCGCCTCTTTGGCTTTGACGGATAACTTCTTCCACGGGTTATCGAGAGAAAATTTCACTTCTTCAGAAAGGGCTTCGAGAAGGCGTAGGAAATACTCAGAAGTATGACCACTTGACCAAGGAGCGATAGCGCCATCGTTTATTGAGAGGTTGTCGTCAGGGATAACAAGTTCTTCATCTACCTCTAGTTTGGTACCGATGCCTGAACATTCAGCGCATGCACCGAAGGGTGAGTTAAATGAGAATGAGCGGGGTTCGAGCTCTTCAAAGGAGAGATTGCAGTCGTGACATGCTAGGTGTTCGCTGAAAGTTCGTTCTTTTTCAGCGCCCTTGGCATCAACAAAATCCAACAACACGATGCCGGAAGCAAGGCGCAAAGCGGTCTCGATGGAATCAGTTAAGCGAGATTTGGATTCAGTCTTAGCGGTCAACCGATCTACGACAACTTCGATCGTATGTTTCTCTTGCTTCTTCAATTTAGGTGGTTCAGAGAGCGAGATGGTTTCGCCATCGACACGGGCGCGTGAATAACCTTGTGTCACTAATTCGGCAAAGAGATCTACGAACTCACCTTTTCGCTCGCGAATTACTGGAGCTAAAACCTGGAACTTAGTTGTCGCTGGCAATGTCAGGATCTGATCGACAATTTGCTGAGGGCTCTGTCGCGAAACAGCTTTGCTGCACTTTGGGCAATGAGGGCGACCGGCGCGCGCAAAGAGCAAGCGAAGGTAGTCATAAACCTCGGTGATGGTTCCAACGGTTGATCGCGGATTTCGGTTAGTTGATTTCTGATCGATCGATACGGCAGGTGATAAACCTTCGATGAAATCCACATCTGGCTTGTCCATCTGACCCAGGAACTGGCGCGCATATGCTGAAAGAGATTCAACGTAACGGCGCTGGCCTTCAGCAAATATTGTGTCGAAAGCCAAGCTGGATTTTCCAGAACCGGAGAGGCCAGTGAAGACGATTAGCGCTTCGCGAGGAAGTTCAATGGATACATCTTTTAAGTTGTGCTCGCGGGCACCGCGCACAATTAACTTATCGATGCTCACTTAGATTCCCGCCTCATCCATTCCGCGGAGCTCTTTCTTGAGCTCTCTAATTTCATCACGCAACCTTGCCGCGAGTTCGAACTGTAGATCACCAGCAGCGCTGCGCATCTGTTCGGTGAGCGAGCCTATCAAGGCGAGTAGTTCCTGGCGCGGCAGCGAAATCACCGTGCGCGCGTTAAACCCGATATCAAGAACCGATGTGGCCGCCTTTCCTTTACCGCTTGATTTGCGAGCTGCCATAAGTTCATCGGTGTCATCGCTCTCGCGGGCGATCGTGTCGGTGATGTCGGCGATTTTCTTACGGAGTGGCTGCGGATCAACACCGCGTTCCAGGTTATAGGCAACTTGCTTAGCGCGACGACGATTGGTCTCATCAATCGCCTGTGCCATCGACTTGGTGATGTTGTCGGCATACATATGAACTTCACCTGAGACGTTACGTGCCGCACGACCGATAGTTTGAATTAGCGATGTTGCAGACCGCAAGAAGCCCTCTTTATCAGCATCCAAGATTGCGACAAGGGAAACTTCAGGAAGATCCAAACCTTCGCGCAGCAGGTTGATACCGATCAAGACATCGTATTCGCCTGAGCGGAGTTCACGAAGCAGTTCGACGCGGCGCAAAGTGTCTACTTCAGAATGCAGATAGCGAACCCGAACGCCACGTTCTTGCAGATAATCTGTTAAATCTTCGGACATCTTCTTAGTTAGCGTAGTTACGAGTACACGTTCATTCTTGGCAGCGCGGATATTAATCTCATTTAACAAATCATCAATCTGGCCCTTAATTGGCTTAATGATGATCGCTGGATCTACCAATCCGGTTGGGCGGATTACTTGTTCAACAACATCTCCCCCAACTTTCTCCATCTCATACTTTCCGGGAGTTGCAGATAGATAGACAGTTTGACCAACGCGTTCTAGAAATTCTGGCCAACGTAATGGGCGGTTATCGAGAGCGCTCGGTAGACGGAAACCATGATCAACGAGTGTGCGCTTACGTGAAGCATCGCCTTCATACATAGCGCCGATTTGTGGCACAGTTACGTGGCTTTCATCGATGACGACCAAGAAATCTTCTGGAAAATAATCAAGGAGACAGTTCGGCGCGGACCCAGGTTCGCGACCATCTAGGTGACGTGAATAGTTTTCGATGCCCGAACAGAATCCAAGTTGTTGCATCATCTCGAGATCAAAAGTTGTACGCATGCGCAGACGTTGCGCTTCTAGAAGCTTGCCCTGTTTCTCAAAGAGATTGAGTTGAATCTGCAGTTCATCTTCGATTTCACCCATGGCACGTTTCATCGTTTCTGGGCCCGCCGCATAGTGCGTCGCCGGGAAGATATAGATCTCGGTTTCGTCGCGAATGATCTCGCCGGTAAGTGGGTGCAGAGTCATAATCTTTTCGATCTCATCGCCGAACATCTCGATGCGGATAGCGAGTTCCTCATACATCGGAATGATTTCAATGGTGTCGCCACGGACGCGGAAGGTGCCGCGCTCAAAGGCCATATCGTTACGTGAGTACTGAACATCAACGAATCTGCGAAGTAGCTGGTTACGTTCAATCTCATCGCCGACTTTGAGACGAATCATGCGGTCGATGTACTCCTGCGGCGTACCCAGACCGTAGATGCATGAGACGGTGGCAACCACGATTACATCGCGGCGAGTTAGAAGTGAATTAGTTGCTGAATGTCGCAACCGTTCGACCTCATCGTTAACGCTGGAATCTTTTTCGATAAAAGTATCGGTCTGCGGAACGTAGGCCTCAGGTTGGTAATAGTCGTAATACGAGACAAAGTATTCGACTGCGTTATTGGGCAGTAACTCTCGGAACTCGTTAGCTAATTGCGCGGCGAGAGTCTTGTTAGGTGCAAGCACCAAAGTTGGACGCTGTAAGCGCTCAATTAGCCAGGCGGTCGTTGCAGATTTACCAGTACCAGTTGCACCGAGGAGTACGACATCTTTCTCGCCAGCGTTTATGCGGGTAACGATCTCTTCGATCGCCTGCGGCTGATCTCCTGCTGGAACGTAATCGCTGATTACCTGAAAAGGGTGAACCTTTCTTTGGAGATCAGATATCGGGCGCATTTTCCTAGCCTACTTTGAAAGGCGCTGGAGTTCCTCCCAGAGGTTTTCCACCTTGCGCAGCAGCTGATCTTCATCGCCACTATTTTCGATTATGTGGGTAGCAACGGCTTCACGCTCAGCAGGTGAAGCCTGCGCAGCCAAGCGCGATTCAATTTCTGAGATAAACATGCCGCGCTTCAAGAGTCTGGATTTACGAATCTCGAGATCTGCTTCGACGGTAATGATCTGATCAAAATTACTAGCAGCGCCTGTTTCGACAAGCAGTGGGATTTCATAAATCAGAATTTCATCTGCGGCGAGATCGTTGACAACTTCAAAGAAAAGTTCGCGAACGCGCGGATGGATAATCGCTTCGAGATCTGCCTTCGCGCTCTTATCCTTAAAAACTATTTCACCTAGCGCTTTGCGATCGATATCTCCGTTACGCAAGACGCTCTCACCAAATCGTGTGATGACTTCATCGAATCCTTCCGAGCCACGCTCAATTGCAATTCTTGATAGTTGATCTGCATCGACTACTCGCGCACCGAGTTCAGAGAAATACTGTGCCACTAGAGATTTACCGGCACCGATTCCGCCGGTGAGAGCTACGACCAACATGGCTCAGACTCTACCTGCGAGGTTGCGGTAATACATAAGAAAAGGGCCCACCCGCAGGTGAGCCCTTTACCTTAATTGTTATTACTTATTCAGCAGCAACTTCTTCTGCAGCAGGAGCAGCGGCATCTGCAGCTTTTGCTTCAGCCTTCTGCTTCTTATGAGCTAAGAAGCGAGTTTGTGCTTCTTGGTATTGACGTTCCCACTCTTCGCGTTGTGCTTCATGGCCCGGCTTCCATTCCTGAGTATCAGGATCAAAACCTTCTGGGTAGATGAAGTTACCTTCTGCGTCATAGCGAGCTGCCATGCCGTATTGAGTTGGATCGAATGCTTCGATCTCAACTTCGTGGCCTTCATTTGCTTGCTTAAGAGATAGTGAGATGCGACGACGCTCAAGATCGATATCGATAATCTTTACAAATAGTTCGTCATCTACAGCAACAACCTGCTCTGGGATCTCAACATGGCGTTCTGCCAACTCTGAGATGTGAACAAGTCCTTCAATTCCTTCGTGGACACGAATGAATGCACCGAATGGAACAAGCTTTGTAACCACACCTGGAACAACCTGGTTGATTGTGTGAGTGCGAGCAAATGCCTGCCATGGATCTTCTTGAGTTGCCTTTAGAGAAAGTGAAACACGCTCGCGCTCGAAATCAACTTCGAGAACTTCAACGGTTACTTCATCGCCAACTTCAACAACTTCGCCTGGGTGATCGATGTGCTTCCATGAAAGCTCTGAGACGTGAACGAGACCGTCTACGCCACCAAGGTCAACGAATGCACCGAAGTTAACGATTGATGAGATAACGCCGGTACGAACTTGGCCCTTTTGTAGCTGGTTCAAGAATGTTGTACGTGACTCAGATTGAGTCTGCTCAAGGAATGCGCGGCGTGAAAGAACAACGTTATTGCGGTTCTTGTCGAGTTCGATAATGCGAGCCTCAACTTCCTTACCGATGTAAGGAGTTAGATCGCGTACGCGACGCATTTCAACGAGTGATGCTGGCAAGAAGCCGCGAAGACCGATATCAACGATCAAGCCGCCCTTAACAACTTCAATAACTGTACCGACGACAACTTCGTCGCGTTCTTTCTTGCCTTCGATTTCGCCCCAGGCGCGCTCGTACTGTGCGCGCTTCTTTGAGAGAATTGTGCGGCCTTCTTTATCTTCCTTTTGGAGAACGAGCGCTTCAATACGGTCGCCGACCTTAACAATGTCATTTGGATCTGCATCGTGGCGGATTGAGAGTTCGCGTGAAGGGATTACGCCTTCTGTCTTGTAACCAATATCAAGAAGAACTTCTTCGCGATCTACTTGGACTACTGTTCCGACGACTAAATCGCCGTCATTGAAATTTCTGATTGTGCCTTCGATTGCTGCAAGGAAATCTGCTGCTGATCCAATGTCGTTAACTGCTACGACTGGTGATGATGTGCTCAAGTTGCTCCGTAGGGATAGAAAGTAATAGGACTCCAGAACCTTTCTGGTGAACGGGCGTAAGCGTACGGTTTTAGCGGTATTTAGGGCAAATCCGTGCGTAGAATGAATGATCTATGAAGCGCTACAAGGAGTTATTTGCATTTCCCCAAGTGATCTCATTGGGTATTGCAGCATTTCCTGCGCGCTTGGCCTACGGCATGATCAGTCTGGGAATTTTCTTTAAAGCTGAGCAAAGTACTGCTTCTTTTGCAATAGCCGGATTCGCAATTGGTTTGAACTCTCTAGCCGGTGCGGTGACTGCTGGAATTCGAGGATCGATAATGGATCGCTGGGGTCAGAAATGGCCGTTGCGCATTCTTGTTCCGGGTTACACCCTTTTAATCCTCGCGCTTAACCAAATGGATACTTCGCGTTCCATCCTGATTACCGCTTTCTTACTTGGAATTAGCGCTCCCCCAATTAATCTTTCGGTAAGACCGCTTTGGAAGGATATTGTTCCGGCAACTTATCTGCGTACGGCTTATGCATTTGATTCAGCGATGATGAGTTCAACATCAGTTGTTGGACCGGTTGTTGTAACAGCGCTGGCGCTATCTTCACGTCCATATTTAGCTCTTGATGTAACCGCTGCCTTAATGTTGACGGGAGGAATTGCGCTCGCGTTTACATCGGTTTCGCGAAATTGGATCCCGGAGAAAAAGGTAAAGGGTCAGGAGCGCCTGCTACAAAGTCGCGCTATCCAGTTATTGATGTTTGAAGGATGTTTTATCGGATTTGGTTGGGGTGTCTTTGACGTCGCCGTTCCGGCATTTGCAACCCAAGAGAATGTTCCACATCGCGTTGCTTGGATCTTTGCAGCATTTGGAACCGCTACCGTTATTGGAGGCCTTCTAGGTGGACTAGTTTCTAAGAAACTGGCGCCACTTTCAGCCCTTCGTCGCGCTTACTTCCTCTGGGGAGTTGCTTGTCTTCCAATTGCATTTACATATCCCGATTGGACCATGGCTTTAGTCGGAGCATCTATCGGATTTCTGGGTGGCGCAGTACAAGTCTTTTACTTTGAAGTTTTAGAAGCTGTTCGCCCTAAGGGATCACAGACATCTTCACTGGGATGGATCTGGAGCGTTGAAGGATCTTTCATGGCAGTTGGTGCTGCTGTTGGTGGAATAGTTTCGGAACACCTGTCACCGCGTTACGGTCTTGCGATGCTTCCACTGATGATTCTTACCGGATTTGTAATTCTTACAATCGGACGAGGCCGTCTTGCAGCAGCTAACGATCTTCCTACAGATGAAGAAGATCTTGCGGCTATTGAAGATTTGAGCAACAGCGCTACCTAAAACAAGACCTTTTAATGCGCGGCTTCGTTCCAACTCTTTCCGATACCAACGCTGACATCTAGCGGTGCTTTAAGCGGGAATGCCGAACCCATTTCGCGACGGACCAAATTAGTCAGAGCTTCCTCTTCGCCTGCAACAACTTCAAGAATTAATTCATCGTGAACTTGTAGCAAAAGGCGTGACTTCAAGTTCTCGCGTAACAACGCTCGCTGCACATTTAGCATCGCCTGCTTAATTATGTCTGCCGCCGAACCTTGAATAGGCGCATTTAACGCCATTCGTTCTGCAATCTCACGGCGTTGCCGATTGTCGTGCATTAAATCTGGCAGATATCGTCTGCGCCCCATAACTGTCTCGGTATATCCAACTTTACGCGCTTGTTCTACAACGCTACTTAAGTAGTCACGGATTCCACCAAAGCGCTGGAAGTAACGATCCATTAAATCCTGCGCAGCCGGAGGTGAGAGATCTAGCTGTGCGGCAAGGCCATAAGAACTCAATCCGTAGGCAAGTCCATATGACATTGCTTTAATCTGACGGCGCATCTCTGAATCAACTTCATTTGCCTTTACGCCAAATACAAGACCAGCAACAGTGGCATGCAGATCTTCGCCAGTTTCAAATGCGGCAAGTAGACCTGCATCGTTAGAGAGATGGGCCATGATGCGCATTTCGATCTGACTGTAATCAGCGGTTAAGAGTCCACTAAATCCTGTGCCTGCGATAAAGGCGTTACGGATGCTGCGGCCCTCTTCGGTGCGCACCGGAATGTTCTGCAAGTTTGGTCCAACAGATGAAAGACGCCCTGTTGCTGCAACGGTTTGCGCAAAGTGGGTGCGGATCCGCCCATCTTTACCTATCTCAGCGATAAGGCCTTCAACAGTTGTGCCAAGTTTCTTTGTCTCGCGAATACGCAGAAGCGATTCAAGGAGCGGATGCTTGGTCTTCTCAAATAACCAGTTGAGCGCCTCAGCATCGGTTGTGAAACCAGTCTTGATCTTCTTTGTCTTAGGAAGATTGAGCTCCTCGAAGAGAACAACTTGTAGTTGTTTTGGAGATGCCACATTAAATTCATGGCCGGCGGCTTGATGAGCCGCCTTTGTCTCGCGGGCCACTTCACCTTCGAAGAACACTGCTAACTTCTCTAACTCCTTGCGATCAACTGCGATACCGCGGTTCTCCATAACTGCGAGCAGATGAGCTATCGGAAGCTCTAGATCTGTAAAGAGCGCAAATACGCCGCGATCCTTCATCTCGGTTAACAATGAATCTCTAAGTTTAAAGAGCGCAGCTGCGCTAGAAATTAGCGTTTGCTCCGGAGATGAAGAATCAATTTGGGCGCCATCTCCCCAGCGCTCTAACAGATCAGCTAGTTCTTGTGCACGCACGCCAGGGTTAACTAAGTAGGCGGCAAGTGCAGTATCGAAAACGACTCCATCAAGTAGATTTTCACGAGCAAGTGACTTTGCATCATGTGCAATCTTCGAAACTTTAGGATCTTGGGCCCACTCCCCCATTTGCGCAGAATGGATTAAGTAGACATCACTTGGGCTAAAGGCAACGGCATAGCGATGCAACTTCTCATCAACTAGCTCAAAAGATAAGGCAATATCTCCTGGGTGCTGAGAAATCTTCTCGCTTAACTCTTCCGCAGAAAGCGTTCCTCCTTCCATCACAGGGGCAAAGAGCGTGAACTCATCACTGACGTTTTTCGCCTTAACCTCTTTTGTAACAGAATCTGGATTGAGAATCGGCTTTAAGCGATCTTTCAGGGTTCTAAATTCGAGCTGTTCAAATAACTTAGTGAGATCACTTTCCACGACCCCGGCCCAAGCAAGTGCATCGATTTGGTATTGAATTGGGGCATCGTGAGCGAGTTGAGTTAGCTCACGGTTGCGGATTACATCGTCAATATTGTCACGCAGTGATTGGCCAACTTTTCCGCCTACTTTATCGACGTTGGAAATCAAATCTTTTAGAGATCCATATTCAACGATCCACTTGGCAGCGGTCTTTTCACCAACACCGGGAATCGATGGCAAGTTATCGCTGGGGTCGCCGCGCAGCGCAGCAAAATCTGGATATTGGTCAGGGCTCATTCCGTACTTCTCTTGCACGGCATCTGGCGTCATTCGCGCTAGCTCTGATACTCCGCGCTTGGGATAGAGCACGGTGGTCTTTTCGGTCACCAACTGAAAACTGTCACGATCGCCGGTACAGATTAAAACTTCAGCACCTTCGCGCTCTGCCTGCTTGGTGATAGTTGCGATGATGTCATCTGCTTCGTAACCCTCAAGCGCAAACTGCGTTATTCCAAATCCCTTTACCAAATCATTTAAGTAAGACATCTGAGATCTAAATTCATCGGGGGTCTTGGCTCGATTGGCTTTGTAATCAGGGAAGATATCGGTGCGGAAAGTCTTGCGAGAAACATCGAAGGCAACTGCAACATGCGTTGGTTTTTCGTCTTTCAAAAGTGAAATCAACATCGTGGCAAAGCCGTAAATTGCATTCGTGTGTTGACCCTGCGCGGTTGTGAAATTCTCAGCAGGTAGCGCAAAGAAGGCGCGATATGCCATTGAATGGCCGTCGATAAGTAATAAACGCTTCTGGGCCATGGCGCCATCCTAGAGAAGTACCCGTTAACAAGTTACTATTTCGAACTATGACGCAGCCAGAAAATACCCCAAACTATTTAGAGCTAATTCGCGAACGCGGTAGTGGTGCCCTCGATAAGAAGATGGGAATTGAGATCCTTGAGGCCTCCCCTGAGCGCTTAGTTGGCCGTATGCCAGTTGAAGGAAATACGCAACCAATCGGTTTACTTCATGGTGGAGCAAATGTTGTATTGGCCGAATCACTTGGTTCAATCGGAACGCAACTTCATGCTGGCCCTAACCGGAAAATTGTCGGGGTAGATATCAACGCAACGCATCACAGATCAGCTATTTCCGGATTTGTAACAGGTGTTGCAACTGCAGTTTCGCTCGGCAAAACCTTATGCGTTTACGAGATCGTGATTACCAACGATCAAGGACAACGTACTTGTAGTGCCAGAATCACTTGCATGATCCTGGCTGAACGCTAAATAGAATTTAGTGAGCGCCAGTACCGAGGTATGCCTCGCGTACTGCAGGATCGTTAAGTAGATCTGAAGCCTTAGCTTCTTTCGTAACATTTCCGGTCTCGAGAATGTAAGCACGGTGTGCGCGTTGTAGCGCTTGTTGTGCATTCTGTTCTACAAGGAGAATTGTTACGCCAGTCTTATTGATCTCGGTGATGATGCGGAAGATATTTGCAATCATCTGCGGCGCTAGACCCATTGAAGGCTCATCGAGCAGAAGAACCTTTGGGCGAGCCATAAGTGCGCGACCGATTGCGAGCATCTGCTGCTCTCCACCGGAGAGAGTTCCGCCAGCCTGTGAGACACGTTCCTTGAGGCGAGGGAAAAGTGTGTAGACCTTCTCTAGATCCTCATCCATCTCGCTCTTGCGATCATGGCGATGGAACTTACCCATTTCGAGGTTTTCCAAAACTGTCATGCCTGGAAAGATGCCGCGACCTTCAGGCGCCTGTGAAAGACCGAGGTCTACGCGCTTATGCGCTGGAACTTTGGAGATATCTTCACCATTGAAGATGATCTGGCCACTTGTTGCAGGGCGAAGTCCTGAGATGGTCTTAAGAATTGTTGTCTTACCAGCGCCATTGGCGCCAATCAGCGTGACAATTTCACCTTCATTTACAACGATTGATACGCCCTTGATCGCTTCAATCTTGCCGTAGTGAACGTGTAGATCTTTAATTTCAAGACGCATCTGCAGGCACTCCTAGGTAAGCCTCAATAACACGAGGGTCGTTTTGTACTTCCGCTGGCGAACCATCGGCGATCTTTGTTCCGAAATCAAGAACTGCAACGCGATCTGAGATTCCCATGATCAGCGACATATCGTGCTCAATCAATAGAACTGTGTAGCCCGCATCGCGAACTCGCTTGATCGTTGCCGCAAGTTCAACTTTTTCCTGTGGGTTAAAGCCAGCTGCTGGTTCGTCGAGCAAGAGAAGCTGTGGTGATGTTCCCATCGCGCGTGCGATTTCTAGACGACGTTGCACACCGTAAGGAAGGTTCTTCGCTAAGCGATCTGAGTACTCATCGATTCCGATGAATTCGAGAATTTCGTGCGCCTTGGCACGGTTCTCTCGTTCTTCACGCCGCGCGCGAGGTGTACCGAAGAGAGAACCCAAGAGACCACTCTTCTTGTGAACATCAGTAGCTGTAATTACGTTTTCCAGAGTTGTCATATCTCCGAACAAGCGAATGTTCTGGAAGGTACGTGCAATTCCGAGACCGGTAATCTCAAAGCGCTTCTTGCCACCGATCTTCTGGCCGTCAAAGTTAATTGATCCAGAAGTTGCCTGGTAAACACCAGTGATTACGTTGAAGACAGTTGTCTTGCCAGCACCGTTAGGTCCGATGAGCGCAAGGATCTCGCCCTCTTTAATCTCTAGATTTACTTCGTTAAGCGCTGTAACTCCACCAAATTTCATGGTGAGGTTTTCAAGCGTAAGTAGAGTCTTCGACATTATGCCTGTGCTCCCTTCTTGACTATTGCCTTCTCGCGCTTCTTGCGAGGCAAGAGGCCATCTGGACGGAAGTTCATGACGATGATTAGCACTAAACCGAAGACGAGCAAACGCGCATCAGAGATAAAGCGGATACGGTCTGGAAGATAACCAAGGATTGCTCCACCGACGATAACACCCCAAATATTTCCGATTCCGCCGAACACCACACAGGCGAGAATCAGAATCGATACGTTAAGGGTAAACATTTCAGGTGCAACGAATAGGTTCTTTGAACCATAAAGAACACCGGCGGCGCCGCCAACGGCTGCTCCCAAGGTAAATGACCACATCTTGTATTTAAATGTAGGAACTCCCATGAGCTCTGCAGCATCTTCATCTTGGCGAATCGCTTCCCATGCACGACCTGGACGGCGCACAGATAGGCGGCGGATCATCCAGATAGTCAGGAGGATCATGATCAAGACAACCCAGAAGAAGCCCTTCTGATCATCGAGTCTAAATTTAAGAGGCCCTAGATCTGGAGGCATTGGAATACCTGAGATTCCGTTAGGACCATTAGTCCATGAAACGTTTAGCGCGACGATACGAATGATCTCACCGAAGCCTAAGGTCACGATCGCAAGATAGTCACCGCGCAAGCGAAGCGTTGGGATACCAAGCAAGACACCAGCAAACATCGCCAGACCAATACCGATTGGCA
This sequence comes from Streptomycetaceae bacterium, assembly GCA_027488165.1. GTDB lineage: Bacteria > Actinomycetota > Actinomycetes > Nanopelagicales > Nanopelagicaceae > Planktophila. Next base: position 2,980 of record JAIYCF010000120.1, on the reverse strand, counting down.
TGATCTCCCAAGTATTTAGGCTGGTGTGGATTCCGAGGAAGCCCATTGTGTATGCACCGATGGCGAAGAATGCAACGTAACCAAGATCGAGCATTCCAGATTTACCAACCACAATATTTAAACCAAGTGCCATCAATACGAAGATCGCTACTGGATAGACAAGTACCGCGTCATAAGCCGCGATTGGTGTTGCTAAGAATCCGGCGCCAGCGAAAGGTAACAAGGAGACGAGTCCGATTGTCACCATCACGATGGTTACACGAACAGGTCGGCCACTGCGCTCCCAGATATCGGCGCCAAAGTCGCGAAGGTTAAAGTTTTTCATATTTTTCACCTTAAGCCCTTGTCTGAGTGACGGCTTCTCCGAATAAGCCAGATGGCTTAAAGAGAAGAACTAGTACGAGAACAACGAAAATGGTTACCGACTTCCACTGGGTGCCAAGGATCGATGCGGCGTAAACCTCAGCCAGACCCAAGACGATTCCCCCGAAGAAAGCACCACGGATATTTCCGATTCCACCGAGTACTGCAGCGGTAAATGCGGCAAGGCCCATAGTGAAACCAATATTAAATTTGGTGTATTCAAAGACAGTTACGTAGAAGAAGGCCGCCGCTCCTGTTGCCAAGCCGCCTACCAAGAAGGTAACGGTGATTACGCGGTTTAAGTTGATTCCCATCAACTTAGCGGCATCTTCGTTCATGGAAACTGCGCGGATCGCTTTACCCATACGAGAGAGTTTTACGAAGCGCTCGAGGATAATGAAGATTGCACCAGCGGCAAGAATGGTGATCAAGGTATCGAGGCGAATTTGTGCGCCCCAAACTTCAGTCAAGATAACTTTTTCGAGAATGCGAGGTGATCCAACTGGACGAGAGTGCGTCAAAATGCGCATAACCTCTGAGAGAACCATTGACATACCAATTGCTGAAATCAAAGTTGCTAAACGATTTGTGCCGCGGGCACGTAAACGGCGATAGGCAACGAACTCGACCAGCACCGCAGTCAACCCGGCAAATGCCATAGCTACAAAAAGTTGAACGATTAGAACTAGTGCAAGTTTCCCACCGGTGGCAGGTTCAGATGTCTGGTTATAGTTAAAGAGGTCACGGCTCGCGACAATGGCGCCGAATGTTCCCCACATAAAGATCTCGGAGTTAGCAAAGTTGATCATTCGTAGTACGCCATAGACCATGGTGTAACCAAGTGCAATCAATACATAGATGAATCCGAGTGCCAGCCCAGAAACCGTCAGTTGCCAGAACTGATCTATAAATACATCAAACATCGTGCCCCTTAAAAGAAATTGTGGCTACCTTTGTTGCCGATTTACTGCCGCCTTGAACTGATCAAGTCGGTGAAATCTACTTTAATTTTGGGTGAATTAAAAGCCAACGGGCGCCTTGATTCCTGAGAATCAAGGCGCCCGTTGGGGTCAAGCAATTACTTCAGAGTTAAGCAACTGGACCCTGGTTAACAAGCTTTCCGCCCGTTACTAGGAAGCCAGCGAAGCCACCTTCTGAGATATCACCATGCTGGTTGAACTTGATAGTTGCTCCAGCGATACCCTTGAAGTTGTAGGCCTTAACCCACTTGTTCATTGCAGCGCGAGTTGTCTTTCCATTCTTAATACCTGAAAGGAAGATATTTGCTGCATCGATTGATTCAACTGCGTAAACGCCTGATGAAACACCGATCTTCGCCTTGAAGTCTGCTTCAAGCTTTGCATCAACATCTGCAAGACCTGCAACACCTGTTAGGCGTGCACCTTCTGCTGACTTACCTGCAAGCTTTGCGAACTCCTGGTTGAAGACTCCGTCGCCACCAGCAAATACTGCTGTTGAGCCTGAGTCACGAAGCTGCTTAACGAAAATTGCAGCTGCGCTGTAGTAACCGGTGTAGATAACAACGTTTGCACCAGATGACTTGATCTTGGCAATTGTTGGGCTGTAGTCAGTTGTTGTGTTGATTACTGAATCTCCAGAACCAACAACAGATGCGCCTGAGATCTTCTTGATTGCAGCTTCGACGTATCCACGTAGTGGAACAGCGTATGAAGACTGGTCATCGAATACGAAGACCTTAGGTGATGAAACACCCTTTGTTGCGAACTTAGCTAGAGCTGGACCCTGCTTGTCATCAGTTGCTACGACGCGGTGGAAAATTGGGCGACCGTAATCTGACTTAGCTGTTGGGCTCTTTGGATCTGTTAGTGATACACGTGTTGCTGATGGTGAGATCACTGTCAGGTTTCCAGCCTTGTAGTAAGGCAATGATGCAATTGTTGCGCCTGAGTATGCAGGACCAACAAGACCGATGATCTTGCGGTTTGTTCCAACTCCTGGAGCAACCTTTGATGCAACTGCTGGATCTCCTTCGTCATCTACTGAGACGAGGTTGATCTTGATATTTGGGTTAGCTGCTTCAAATACCTTGATTGCATACTTAACTGCGTTCTGCTCATCGATACCTGTTGAGGCTTCGCCACCTGTTAGTGGGCCCTGGTATGCGAGTGAGTAAGTCTTTACTGATGCTGATGCTGGTGCTGATGCAAATGCGCCAAAAGCTAGCGCAGCTGCGGCAACGAGAGCAGCAGATCCTTGGATCTTCTTGTTCATGTATTGCCTTCCTGTTTTTTCTTGCTTGTGTCCCGGGACAGGGAGGCTGAAAGTGTAAAGGGGGCAGGGAGGATCTATCAACCTGAAGTTGAGCGTGGAAATATAAAGGTTTGGTTACTTTCGCGAAAGGTTTGCAGTACTAACTCTCAGGAACGGCATCTGGAGAGATCACCGCTGCCGCGACCTCTTTCATGGTGAGTCGACGATCCATGGCTGCCCTTTGAATCCAAGAAAAGGCCTCGGGCTCAGAGAGATTGAGAGCCTGCATCAAAATTCCTTTAGCGCGATCAATCAACTTACGCGTTTCAAGCCGCTCGTGAAGATCGGCAACTTCATCTGCAAGTGATCGCATCTGAGTATGTCT
>JAIYCF010000140.1 GCA_027488165.1 Streptomycetaceae bacterium | reverse complement strand
CGCGTTGTAAACCTGGCTGAAGAAGCTTCTGGCAACGAAGAAAATGCCTTCACGTTAAAGGCCTCTGAAGAAGATGATGCACCTGCTCAGACAGTTATGACTGCCGGTGCAACTGCTGACCCAGTAAAGGATTACTTAAAGCAGATCGGCCGCGTAGCGCTGCTTAACGCTGAGCTCGAAGTAGAGCTAGCAACACGTATTGAAGCGGGCCTCTTTGCGGAAGAAAAACTTAAAGAAGATAAGAAGATTGATAAGAAGTTCAAGCGCGAACTCGAATGGATCGTTGAAGATGGTAAGCGCGCGAAGAACCACTTGCTTGAAGCAAACCTTCGTCTCGTTGTCTCTCTTGCAAAGCGTTACACCGGTCGTGGAATGTTATTCCTTGACTTGATTCAAGAAGGAAACCTCGGACTTATCCGTGCAGTTGAAAAGTTCGACTACACAAAGGGTTACAAGTTCTCTACCTATGCAACTTGGTGGATCCGTCAGGCGATCACTCGCGCGATGGCCGATCAGGCGCGCACAATCCGTATTCCAGTTCACATGGTTGAAGTCATCAACAAGTTGGCTCGTGTTCAGCGCCAGATGTTGCAAGACCTCGGCCGCGAACCGACACCAGAAGAGCTTGCTAAAGAACTTGATATGACACCTGAAAAGGTTGTTGAAGTTCAGAAGTATGGCCGTGAACCAATTTCACTTCACACACCACTCGGTGAAGAAGGAGATTCTGAATTCGGAGATCTCATTGAAGACTCTGAAGCTGTTAAGCCTGAAGAATCTGTAACTTTCACAATCTTGCAAGAGCAGTTGATGCAGGTCCTTGGTGGCCTCACCAACCGTGAAGCAGATGTAATCAAGGCTCGTTATGGACTTACAGATGGTCAGCCAAAGACACTTGATGAGATCGGCAAGGTTCACGGGGTAACTCGCGAACGTATCCGCCAGATCGAATCTAAGACAATGTCGAAGTTGCGCCACCCATCACGTTCGCAATCACTTCGCGATTACCTAGATTAAAACTAGATCAAGAGTTAGTTAGCCATGGATAAGCCAACGGTATTTATCAATCCAAAGAGTGGATCTATCCGCTTTACCGGAGTTGTTGATCGGGTAGATGCTGATGGCAACGTTATCGAGACTTTAGAGAACCCAAAGTTTTGCGGTTGTGGGCAATCAAAAGAAAAACCCCTATGCGATGGTTCGCATAGGGGCCTTCTTAAAGAAAATAACTAGTTAGTTTTTAGATTCAACCAAGCGATTGGTTTCATCTTGGATTGCAACTGCCACAGCCTTTAGCTTTTCAGCGTATTCCTTACCGTGGTGTGCACAGAACATTAGCTCTCCACCTGTTGCGAGGGTTGCTCGCACATATGCCTGAGCGCCACAACGATCGCAGCGATCTAGTGCATTAAGAGGTGTGGATTCGAGGATTACTTGCTCGGTCATCGCGCTCTCCGTTCGTTTAGGTGGGAAGTGGTACTTCTTATGGAACATCAAACCATGTCTCTTTATTCCCCGCAGGAAATAAATGGAGGAATATTGTTACTTTTGCGTTGCAATTCACCGTATTTCCCAAGATATGGTGGTTTTACCAATATTTGAGACTAATTCGGCGCGTTAGCGCGAGATCTTTGCAACTACGCCGATAACCTTTGCCTCCGTGGCCACCAAGAAATCAAATGACGCTGGGGATCAGTTAGATCTCACCGCTCTTGGCGACGCCGAAGATTCCTATACCGCCAAAGATCTCGCAGTTCTTGAAGGCCTTGATGCGGTACGTAAACGCCCAGGTATGTATATCGGTTCTACCGATTCACGCGGGCTCATGCACTGTCTCTGGGAAATCATCGATAACTCAGTAGATGAATCACTTGCCGGACACTGTAAAAAAATTGAAATTAATCTTGAAGCAGATGGATCAGTTGAAGTCCACGACGATGGTCGCGGTATCCCGGTAGATAAAGAACCAAAGACTGGTTTAACTGGCGTTGAAGTTGTACTCACTAAATTGCACGCAGGTGGAAAGTTTGGTGGCGGTTCATATGCAGCTTCCGGTGGTCTTCACGGTGTTGGTGCCTCAGTTGTAAACGCACTTGCCGAACGCCTTGATGCGGAGGTAGATCGCAACGGCAAGATTTACTGGATGTCATTTAAGCGCGGTGTTGCCGGTGTATTCGAAGGCGAAGGTCCTAAGGCAGAGTTCACTCCGCAATCAGGGCTTCGCACGATCGGAAAAGTTTCTGCAAAAGTTACAGGTACACGCATCAAGTGGTGGGCAGACCGCCAGATCTTCTTAAAGGAAGCATCACTTGATATTGAAGAGATTTACGCTCGCGCACGCCAGACATCTTTCTTGGTTCCCGGCTTAACACTTATTGTTAATGACAATCGCACCAAAGCTGCAACAACTCAAACTTTCTATCACAAGGGCGGAATCTCCGAGTTCTGCGAATTCTTACAACCTGATCAACCAGTTGGCGAAGTAATCCGCATCTACGGCACTGGCCATTATCAAGAGACTGTTCCTGTCCTTGACGATAAGGGCCATATGGTTTCAACTGAAGTAGAACGCGATATGGAAGTTGATATTGCGATGAAGTGGGGCAATGGCTTTGATGCCACTATCCAATCGTTCGTAAACATTATCTCGACGCCAAAGGGCGGAACCCACGTTCAAGGTTTTGATCGCGCAATCACTAAAGCCTTTAACGAAGCGCTTCGTGCCAGCGGAACTCTGAAGAAGAACGAAGCCGATGTAATTAAAGATGACATTATGGAAGGCTTAACTGCTGTCATCACAGTACGTATGTCAGAGCCACAGTTTGAAGGCCAGACCAAGGAAGTTCTCGGAACCGCAGCAGCGACAAGAATCGTTTCAGCTGTCGTTGCCGATAAGTTAAAAGAATTCTTTAACACCACGCGCCGTATCGATAAGGCCAATGGCCGATTGATCAT
>JAIYCF010000067.1 GCA_027488165.1 Streptomycetaceae bacterium | reverse complement strand
TAGGCGCCATGGGAGCCGGATGTAAAGTTCTTTACGCCCTGATCGGTTTGAAGGTAGTCAGTAACTTGATCGTGTTCAATTAACCAAGCGCGAAAGGATGAAGTTCCCCAGTCAATCGCCACAAACTTCATCAGATTACAATTCTACTGCAGAACCGCTAAGAATTGATTCTTCGCAAGCAATGGCCACGCGCAGTGCTTGGCGCGCATTGATTGGTGGGCATGGGTTTGAAGTTTTTCCTTCGACGAATTTAATGAAGGCATGAGATTCTTCAGCAAATGCTTGACGGAAACGCTCAATAAATCCCGAGTATCTGATTTCGTTGAATCCGATTTCACCTTCAATGTCATGGATAGGCGTCTTTAGATTAAGTCCTACCGCTATCGAGTCTTTTGATCCAAATACTTCAAAACGGACATCGTGGCCGACTGGATTATGTCGGGTACCGGTTATCGCTACCTGAACACCTGATTCGGTAGTTAGTGAGATTAAAGAAACATCGGCATCGTTGTACTTGGCATACTGTTGATGTTCGCGAACCGCCTGGGTTGCATAGACATTTTTAATCTCGCTCTGAGTAATCCATCTAACAAGATCGAAATCATGGACGTGTAAATCACGATAAATACTGCCGCTGCCCTCTAGAAATTCGAGGGTAGAAGGCTGGTGATCGTGTGCATACATATGCATCGCATAGAGAGTTCCCACTTGCCCCGAAGAAACTTTCTTAGCGGCGATGGAAATCGGTGGATCAAAGCGGCGCTGAAATCCAACCTGAATTTCTGTTCCATACTTTTTACACTTATCAATAACTAAATCTGTCTCTTCGACCGTAAGCGAGATCGGCTTTTCGCAAAGGATTGGTTTTCCGAGAGGAATCAATTGATCCAAGATGGCAATGTGTGAATTTGTTGCAGTTGCTACAATATATCCATCAAAATCTAACTTCAGCAGATCCGCATATTCTGCTGAATTACAATTTAATTTTTGGGCTAGCTCTTTTGCCACGTTATCTCTGCGGTTAAGAAGAGTTACGTCTGCTCCGCCCGAGATCAAATCTTCAGCACGAATGGCACCCATACGACCAGCACCAATGACTGCAATTCTCATTTGCTGGACTACTCCGTATTCCGCTTAGTAAGACCTTCACTATATAGTTTGGGCTATAAATAATGAAGCGCTCCCCGTTCTTTTAAGTTAGGAAATGATGACAACCGGTCTCGACCTATTAACCGTGGGCCGGATAAGCGTCGATCTTTTCTCGGAGCAGATAAACACTTCCTTTAGCCAGCCGCAGACTTTTCAAAAATCAATTGGTGGATCTCCAACAAACGTTGCCGTAGCTGCAGCGAAACTTGGCCATAAGAGCGCCATCGTCACAAAAGTTGGCGTAGATCCGCTGGGTGAGTTTGTAGTCAATAAGCTGCAAAGCTTTGGAGTAGATACAAGTTTCGTAAAAGTTGCCGAGAGTGGACTTACACCTGTTGTTCTCGCCTCTCAAGATCCACCCGAAGATCCCAAAATTATTTTCCACCGCCAACCATCGGCACCTGATACCCAACTTGTTGTCTCAGATATAGATGACCAGGCCCTGAAGAGCGCTAAGAACTTCTGGGTTAGCGCTTGTGCACTTTCACACGGAACAACCGCCGAGAGTATTTTCCATTGGTTGGAAGTCAGAGGCCGCGCTAAAGAAACGATTATTGATTTAGATTATCGTCCCTCGTTTTGGAAGAGCAGAGATGAGGCTCGAGTCGCTGCGCAACGTGCGATTTCACATTGCACAATTGCCATAGGAAATATCGCTGAGTGTGAAGTTGCCCTCGGTATCTCAGACCCAAAGAAAGCAGCGGATGATCTGCTTAACCGCGGAATCTCATTGGCGATCGTAAAGATGGGTGGCGATGGAGTTCTGCTTGCTACCAAAGATCAATCTCATGTGATCAAACCACTTCCTATAAAATTGGTTTGCGGGCTTGGATCTGGCGATGCCTTCGGTGGCGCGCTGATTCATGGGTTAATGAGCGGGTGGGAGTTAGAAAAGATTGGATTGTTTGCCAACGCTGCCGGGGCTTACTTGGCAAGTGAGTTGATGTGCGCAGATGCCATGCCCTCATTAGAAGTTTTAGAAGAGTTCATTGAAAAGATGGGGAGCAAGCCGTGAAGTTAGAGCAAAAGCGTTACCTAGAACTAATTGAGGCGCGCATTAACAACCCTAAATCTTTCCAGCTAGCCCTAAAGAAGAGATCGCGTCGTAGCGTTGCAGGAAAAGATGGGCGCCTGATGTTGCTGGCAGCCGATCACACTGCGCGCGGCATAATCGCAGCAGGCGCTAATCCAACTGCTATTGCTGATCGTTATAACTTGCTAGATAAATTGATAAGAGGTTTGGTTGTTCCAGGCGTTGATGGCGTGATGGCTAGCGCAGACATTCTCGAAGAGTTGGCATGGCTTGGGGCGCTTGAAGGAAAAGTTGCGATCGGAACCATGAACCGTGGCGGAATCATTGGCGCTTCCTGGGAACTCGATGATCGCTTATCCGCTTATGACGCCGAACATATTCGAAGCATGGGCCTAGATGGCGGAAAGACTTTACTGCGCATCGATGAGACCGATCCAGGGACCGCGCGAACCATTGAGATGGTTGCGGCAGTAACAACACAGCTCGCGGATTTCGAACTTGTATCAATGATTGAACCGCTTCCTTATATAAAGAATGAAAACGGCAGAGCTGTACTAGATCCTTCTGAAGAGAAGTTAATCAAAGTAGTTTCTATCGCATCTGGGCTTGGCTCATCATCAGCATTTACTTGGTTGAAGATTCCCGCACCAACCAATCCTGAAAAAGTCGCTGCAGCAACAAGCTGCCCAATTTTGCTACTAGGTGGAGATCCCGGCAGTAATTGGGAAGATGTCTTTGCTAAATGGGATAACGCGCTAAAGGTTCCAAATATTCGCGGTTTAGTGCCAGGACGCGCATTATTGTTTGGTGATGAGTTAGATGTGGAAGCTGCTGTTGCCCGTGCTGCACAAATGGTTAGAAGAGGATAGAAGATGAGTAATTGGTATAAACCAGCAGGCACTCTAAAAACAAGCGAACACGAAATTTCATTAACGCCCCGGGATTCTGGCTGGGAATACTGCGGTTTCTATACCTATAACTTCGCAACTAAATCTGAATTTAGCGTTGAGTTAAGAGGTCGTGAAGGCGTTCTACTTCCGCTTTCATCGCAGAACATATCTGTTTCGGTAGATGGTCAAACATTTACTCTAAAGGGCCGAGTTGGCGTTTTTGCAGCGGTTTCAGATTGGATCTATCTCCCAGTTGGTTCAAATGTTTCATTTAGCGGGACATCTGGTGAAATCGCACTTCTTACCGCGGAAGCCAGTGAGAAGTTCCCAGTTTGCTACACACCTG
>JAIYCF010000007.1 GCA_027488165.1 Streptomycetaceae bacterium | reverse complement strand
TCGATATCACCAGCGTTTCCTACGAAAAAGTAGATCAACCTGGGGCAAAGAGCCTTCTAAAGCAGGCGCAGGGTTTCTGGGTAACTTTCATAACCATGTTTAAGAAAGTTAATACTGTTCAATACCCAGAAGTTAAAGAGCCAACTGCAGAACGTTTCCATGGTCGCCATCAGTTAAACCGCCACCCAGATGGACTAGAAAAGTGCATCGGTTGCGAACTCTGCGCGTGGGCATGCCCTGCAGATGCAATTTATGTAGAAGGCGCAGATAACACTCCAGATAATCAAATGTCACCAGGAGAACGTTACGGCAAGGTTTATCAGATCAACTATCTGCGTTGTATTTTCTGCGGTCTCTGCATCGAAGCCTGCCCTACACGTGCGCTAACGATGACAAATGAATACGAGCTCGCTGATTCAACTCGCGGAAAGTTAATCTTTGAAAAGGATGACTTGCTCGGCCCACTTCGCGCCGGAATGTTGCCACCTCCACACCCAATGTACCCAGGCATGACCGATACCAACTATTACAACGGCGATGTTAAGGAAGCACATCCTTCACAGGAGCAAAAATAATGGAACCTTTACTAACAATTCAGACGCCTGAGACAGTTCTCTTCTGGTTCTTGGCGCCACTTTCAGTTCTTGCTGCACTTGGAATGTTGTTAGTTAAGAAGGCGGTTCACTCAGCGCTATTGCTTGCTTGGGTAATGGTCAGTCTGGCAATTTTCTATATCGCACAAGGTGCGGTCTTCCTCGGAATTGTTCAGGTGGTTGTCTACACCGGTGCGGTAATGATGCTCTTCCTATTCATCTTGATGTTGGTCGGTGTTGATTCATCTGATTCTCTAACCGAGACAATCACTGGACTTCGTCCAATAGCGATCACCGCAGCGGTTGGCTTTGGCGGACTAATGGTTTCACTCCTTGGTCGCGCAACTTTGGGTCGCGAACCAGTTGGTTTAGAAGCGGCAAATGCTGCAGGAAATGTGCAAGGAATCGCTGCGCTTCTCTTCTCAAAGTATGTATGGCCATTTGAAGTTATTTCAGCGCTGCTAATTACTGCAGCAGTTGGTGCAATGGTTCTGGCTCATCATCAACGTACAACTCCGCGCCCAACTCAGCGCGAGCAATCAACTAATCGTTTCCGCACAGGTTCACTAGCAGGCGCAGCCGGCCTACCCGGCCCAGGCGTCTTTGCTCGCCATAACGCAGTAGACGTTCCGGCGCTTTTGCCTGATGGAACACCAGCTCCTTCTTCAATTTCTGCAACGTTAAAGGCGCGCGGAGATGTAATTGATTCCGCTCAGTTCCAACTCGACAACGTTGATACAACAGTTGTGGAGGAGAAGTAATGAGCCTCGATAACTATCTCTACCTTTCGGCGATCTTATTTACGATCGGCGCAGTTGGCGTAGTTGTTCGCCGCAACGCAATCGTCGTGTTTATGTGCATCGAGCTAATGCTTAATGCTGCAAATCTTTCACTAGTAACTTTTGCAAGAATTAACGGAACTTTAGATGGCCAGGTGATCGCCTTCTTCACGATGGTTGTTGCCGCCTGTGAAGTAGTAGTCGGTCTAGCGATCATCGTTACGATCTACCGTTCCCGCCGATCAGCATCTATCGATGATGCTAGTTTGTTGAAGCGATAAAAATGGCTACCAACAACGGTCTCGTTTATCTAATTGCGCTGCCACTATTTGGCGCGCTTACTCTGCTACTTCTTGGACGTAAGGCAGATAAGTGGGGACACCTACTTGCAACTGCGATGTCTGCTGGATCTTTTGCATTTGGCTTAGTTCAACTCTCACAGATGCTCGATCGTGAAGCAGAGCTACGCCCGGTTACACAGAAGCTCTTTACCTGGATCAGCGTGGGTAGCTTTAACGTAGATGCCGCACTTCTACTTGACCAGTTGTCGATCTGTTTCGTTCTGCTGATTACCGGCGTCGGAACCTTGATCCACATCTATTCCATCTCATACATGTCACATGATGAAGATCGTCGTCGTTTCTTCGCCTATCTGAACCTCTTTATTGCATCAATGTTGCTCTTGGTGCTCGGTGATTCTTACCTCAACCTCTATGTCGGTTGGGAAGGCGTAGGTCTTGCCTCCTACTTATTGATCGGTTTCTGGAATAAAAAACCAGCGTATGCAACTGCCTCTAAGAAGGCATTTGTTATGAACCGTATCGGCGATATGGGCCTCTCTTTCGCAATCATGATCGCTTTCGCTTCACTCGGAACCGTTTCATTTAGCGGAGTTAAAGAACACGCACATCACGCATCTGAAGCAACAATGACCGCGATCGGCATCATGTTGCTAATAGCTGCAGTCGGTAAGTCTGCGCAATTCCCATTGCAGGCATGGCTCGGCGATGCGATGGCAGGCCCTACTCCAGTTTCTGCGCTGATCCACGCCGCAACAATGGTTACTGCAGGCGTTTATCTAATTGTTCGCTCTAACTTTGTATTTGATGCAGCGCCAAATGCGCAGCTTCTTGTAGTTATCGTTGGTGCGATCACTCTCTTGTTCGGCGCCATTATCGGTATGGCTAAAGATGACATTAAGAAAGCACTCGCTGCTTCAACGATGTCTCAGATCGGTTACATGATCTTGGCATCAGGCCTCGGACCTGCAGGTTATGCATATGCGATCATGCACTTGTTAACTCACGGATTCTTTAAAGCCGGAATGTTCCTTGGCGCAGGTTCGGTAATGCATGGCATGAACGATGAAGTAGATATGCGCAAATATGGCGGCCTACGTAAATTTATGCCGATCACATTTGTGACCTTCGGTCTTGGTTACTTAGCAATTATTGGAGTGCCACCATTCGCTGGTTTCTACTCCAAAGATATGATCATTGAAACTGCGCTAAATGCTGGTGGCGCAAAAGGAATTATTCTCGGAACAATCACTCTTATCGGTGCTGCGATCACCGCCTTCTATATGACGCGCGTAATGATCATGACCTTTACAAGTCCAAAGCGTTGGGACGATAACCAGCACCCACATGAATCACCTGCGCTGATGTGGATCCCGATGGCGATCCTTGCAATCGGTTCAGTTATCTCGGGTTACTTGTTGTACCAAGGAAAGGCATTTAAGCATTGGCTTGAGCCTCTCTTTGAAAAGCATGGCGAGCACACCGAGCTCCTGCCTCCAATTGTTGTTTCTGGTCTGGCCTTAACGATGGTTGCAATTGGTGTTGCAATCGCAGTTATCAAATACCAACTCTCTGAAGTCGATAGCGTCGCACCAGAGAAAGTTTCTATCTTTACCCGCATCGCACGTCGTGACTTGCTGCAAGATGATGTCAACGAAGCGCTATTTATGCGCCCAGGACAAGCGTTAACTTCTGCGCTTGTAAAGGTTGATGACTCAGTTGTTGATGGCGCGGTTCGCGGAGTTGGAAAGATGGCTTTGGGTTCTGGTTCTGCACTTCGCAAAACTCAGACCGGCTTTGTTCGTAGCTATGCAGTTCTAATCTTGATTGGCGCAGCATCGCTGATCGCGGCAATTTGGGTGGTAACAACGTGAACCTGGCAGATATGAACATCCTCTCCTTCTTAATGTTGTTGCCGCTTATCGGCACCGCCTTTATCGCGATCGCACCGAAGACAAATGTGCTTTTAACTAAGCAGATCGCCCTTGTGAC
>JAIYCF010000112.1 GCA_027488165.1 Streptomycetaceae bacterium | reverse complement strand
CAGCCGCTGGGATATCGGTCCACTCTTCAGGGTTATTTGATAGATGTGAGAAATAGTGAGTTGCAACTTGCGAAGCTCGGAAAGGCTGCAGGCCAAGTTCCTTCGCCCAGATCTTTCGATCAGCAGGTGATAGATCTGCTAAATGTTTTGGCGCCTTCTTGCGTTGCGGCGGCTCATCGAAAACTAATTTGAGTTCAGGATTTGCATCAGGTCTGGTGCTCATAAAATCCCTGAATCTTGTGCACGACGCACAATTTCAAGGGCTAGCCATAGCGCGGGAGCAGCAAATAAAACTGAGTCCAGTCGATCCATTATTCCGCCATGGCCGGGCAAGAGATTTCCCATATCTTTTATCGCCATATCGCGCTTAAGCGCAGATTCGATTAGATCTCCTGATGTTGCGGTAAAAACAGTTAATAGTCCAGCAAGTGCACCTAACCACCATTGGGCGCCCATAATGTAATGAAATGCGAGAGCGCCACCTGCGACAGTAAATACAAGTGAGCCTAGTAAGCCTTCAATAGTTTTCTTAGGACTGATCTTCGGAGCAAGTGGATGTTTTCCAAAAAGTACGCCAGTCAAATATGCGAAAGTGTCATTGCATCCAACTAAGACCACAAAAGTCATGACGCGCTCTAGCCCATTGCTGGGGCGGGCTAGCAAAATCAAGAATCCTGCTAAGAATGGTAGATACACCAGTGCCAGTGCCGATGCCGATGCGGTTTTAACAAAGTTAACTGTTCCGCGTGGAAGCAAGAGAACCAAGAGGCACGGGAATGCAATTGCAGTAGCTGCCGCTAAACCTGAAATTCCACCGAACCAAGTAGCAGCGCATAGGCCAACTGCAGCGGTAGTAAGTGACCAAAGTGGAATATGAATATCAACTGCAGTGAACGCTTTATTTAGTTCGCGAATTCCAAGAACTACTGCGAGAGTTACAAGAAGGGCGAAGATGGCCCGCTGATAAGCAAGTGCAAACCAGACTAGTGCAACAAGGAATAGAGAAACCGCGATAGATGGAAGGAGTTTTCTTCCAGCGCGCTTATTTATCGCCTCGTTTATCGAATGTAGGTCTGACACTTTTAGGTATGGAGAACTTCTAGACTTCTAGAAGCTCTGCCTCCTTATGCTTTAGGAGGTCATCGATCTTGGCAACGTGTTCGGAAGTTACCTTTTCAAGTTCTTTTTCTCCACGAGCTAGATCATCTTTTCCGATATCGCCATCTTTTTCGAGCTTCTCCATTAACTCCTTGGCAGCGCGGCGGATATTGCGGATCGAGACCTTCGAATCTTCCGCCTTTCCTTTCGCCACTTTGATGTAATCCTTGCGGCGTTCTTCCGAAAGCTGCGGCAGAGCAACTCGAATAACCACGCCATCGTTGCCAGGATTTACACCAAGATCTGATTCGCGGATTGCTTTTTCGATGCTCGCCATCGCACCTTTATCGAATGGAGAGACGATTGCTAAGCGCGCTTCTGGAACTTGGATTGAAGCAAGCTGCGAAAGTGGAGTGTAAGTACCGTAGTAATCAACCATGATCTTGTTAAAGAGCGCGGGATGAGCGCGGCCGGTGCGAATTGTTGCAAAATCATCTTTAGCAACTTCGACAGCCTTATCCATCTTGCTCTGCGCATCGGCTAGAGCACTTGCTACATCTGCCATTTTCTTACTCCTCTAATAGGTAAAGCTATGGGAAAACTTAAGAAACTAAAGTGCCGATCTTTTCTCCACGTACTGCGCGTGCGATATTGCCATTAGACATTAAATCAAAAACGATAATCGGTAACTTGTTTTCGCGACATAAGCTAAATGCTGCGGCATCTGCAACTGCCAGTGATTTAGATAGAACCTCGTTGTAGGAAATATCGTCGAATTTTGTCGCTGTTGCATCTTTCTTCGGATCTGCGCTGTAGACGCCATCAACGCCACTCTTGGCAAGGAGAAGTGCTTCTGATCCGATTTCGAGTGCGCGCTGTGCGGCGACTGTGTCGGTTGTAAAGAATGGCATTCCGGCACCTGCGCCGAATATAACTACACGACCTTTTTCAAGGTGTCGAATAGCGCGACGTGGAATATAAGGCTCGGCAACTTGACCCATGGTGATCGCAGTTTGCACGCGAGTGTCGACGCCTTCTTTTTCAAGAAAATCTTGGAGCGCAAGACAGTTCATAACCGTTCCGAGCATTCCCATGTAGTCAGCGCGTGCACGGTCCATACCAACTTGCTGTAGTTCTGCACCGCGGAAGTAATTACCGCCACCGACTACTACTGCCATCTGAACGCCAGTTTTTACAACATCTTTAATCTGCTTTGCGACATCGCGCATTACATCGATATCTACGCCGATGCCCTTTTCTCCCCCGAAAACTTCTCCGGAAAGTTTAAGGAGCACCCGCCGATACGTTCCTCTTGTACCGGGCATGGGTGCTCCTTTTCTAAAGTGTCGTTCTGACTAGTTTACTGACCTACGCGGAAACGGTGGAATGCCTTGACGGCGGTTCCTGCCTCATCGAGGATCTGCTTCACAGTCTTCTTCGCATCCTTTGCGAAAGCCTGCTCAATTAGCGAAACTTCCTTCACAAAGCCGGTTACGCGGCCTTCGATGATCTTAGAAAGTGACGCCTCTGGCTTGCCTTCTTCACGGGCTGTTTCTTCTGCGATACGACGCTCATTTTCAATGAGGTCTGCAGGAACATCTTCGCGATTTACGAACTTAGGTGCGAACGCTGCAATGTGCTGCGCAATATCTTTACCAACTTCAGCTGCTTCCTTAGCAAGCGAAACAAGAACACCAACCTGAGGTGGAAGATCTGGCGAAGTCTTGTGTAGGTAGAGTCCAACTGGGCCATCTACTACAGCAACATTGCGAATTTCGATCTTCTCGCCCATAGTTGCATTGCCTTCATCAATAACTGCTTGCACAGTCTTTCCGTTAGCCATTGTTGAAGCAAGGAATGCTTCAACTGTTGGAGTCTTTGAGGCAAGTAGGTGATCAACTAGTTCATCGCCAAGTGCGACGAAACGTTCGCCCTTTGCAACGAAGTCAGTTTCGCAGTTGAGCTCGAGCATTACGCCGAGATCGCCTGAAACCTTTGCAACAACTAGACCATTTGAAGTCAAACGACCTTCGCGCTTGGTAACTCCCTTAAGTCCTTTTACTCGAATGATGTCGAGGGCTTTGTTGTAATCGCCATCTGCTTCATCGAGCGCCTTCTTGCAATCGAGCATTCCTGCTGCGGTTGCTTCGCGAAGACGTTTTACATCATCTGCTGAATAGTTAGCCAATTTACTTATGCCTCCGGTGTTGTTGGTGCTGCTTCAAGTAACTCTTTTTCAAGTGCTTCAGTTGCCGCATTCTTTGCAGCATCAGGAGCCGGTGCATTCGCTGTACGAGCCTTCATGCCCTCAACAATTGCATCGGTGATAACGCGAGTTAGTAGACCGATTGAACGGATCGCATCGTCGTTACCTGGAATCTTGTAATCAACTTCATCTGGATCGCAGTTTGTATCCAAGATCGCAATTACAGGAATACCTAGCTTCTTCGCCTCTTGAACAGCGAGGTGCTCTTTCTTGGTATCTACAACCCAGATTGCTGAAGGCAACTTGGTCATGTGACGGATACCGTCGAGGTTCTTAAATAGCTTTTCGCGCTCACGGCGAAGAACAAGAAGTTCTTTCTTAGTAAGCAAAAGGTCATTTGCGTTCTCAAGAGCTTCAAGCTCCTTGAGGCGCTGAATACGCTTGTAAACAGTTGGGAAGTTAGTCAGCATTCCACCTAACCAGCGCTCTGTGACGGTTGGCATTCCAACGCGCGCAGCCTGCTGCATGATCGGTTCGTGAGCTTGCTTCTTTGTTCCAACGAATAGAACGTGTCCGCCCTTTGCGACGGTGTCCTTTACGAATTCATATGCTTGATCGATAAGTGCAAGTGATTGCTGGATATCGATGATGTAGATGCCGTTGCGCTCTGTGAAAATGAAGCGCTTCATCTTTGGGTTCCAGCGACGTGTCTGATGTCCGAAATGGACTCCACTGTCGAGGAGTTCTCGCATTGTTACAACTGCCATGGCAGCTTTCTCCTTCTTAGGTTTATTTGCGCAGAAGACAGCGCAATAAACCTGCTCGGTTAATGGCTTAACAATTTGTTAAACCCGTCGCACCTACAACGCCGACCAACCTTTGAAACTAAATTTCTCAAGTTGGACCGAAGTGGCTTGTATTCCCTGCGAAGCAGTTCATACATAAGTGCTGAGATGTCACCAAAGGTTCCTTTACAGAATGGCTCTGGTGCAGGGGAAATCTTACCTGCCGCAAAGGGGTGCTAAATCCACGCCCTGATCTCTACTTACGCGCGGGGATGGGCTTGTTTAAAGGCTTTTTGCAATCTTTCAGTCGATACATGGGTATAGATCTGGGTTGTTGCAAGAGATGCATGTCCCAAGATTTCTTGCACAGTGCGAAGGTCGGCTCCTCCTTCAAGTAAATGTGTTGCCGCCGAATGGCGAAGCGCATGTGGTCCTAATTTAACTGAACCTTCTAAAGCTTCAAGTGCATGATAGACAACGGTGCGAACAGTGCGTTGATCAATTCTTTTTCCGCGCGCACCTAAGAAAACCGCGCGATCTGATTTATCACCGGCTAATGAAGGACGTCCTTCCTTTAACCATGTATAAAGTGCGCGCATCGCCGGATTTCCGAGCGGGATTGTGCGCTCTTTATTTCCTTTACCAATTACCCGAATCGTATTTCGCTCATAATCAATATCTTGCAAATCTAGTCCGCAAAGTTCAGATACACGGGCACCGCTGGCGTACAAGACTTCAACCATTGCACAATCGCGTTTGGAGAGTGGTCCATCTTCTTCAGCAACTCGCGTTGCCAGCGCATCCATCGCAAGTCCGGTATTAGCAACATTCAATACCTCTGGCAAAGTGCGTGCGCCTTTTGGAGTTGCCAGAGTTGAGCCGACATCTTTGGCAAGATATCCCTTCTTCGTCGCCCACTTTGTAAATAAACGAATTGAAACCGCGCGACGGGAAAGCGTGGTGCGCGCTCCCCCTTTAACTTGCTGATTAGCTAGCCACGAGCGGATATGTGAAAGCTCGAGCTTTGAAAAGTCAGTTACATCTAACTTTTCAAGATGTTCGAAGAAGGAATCCAGATCGCCTAGATAGGCACGGATTGTATGGACGGAGAGATTGCGCTCAGCTTCGAGATACTTGAGAAAGGCGTCGCGAATTTCGTTAAATGCAACGCTTCCCATGCGTTAAAGGTTACTCGGGTTTGCGACCTTGGCGCAGTAAGCCAAAGGTAACTGCATCTTCAAGTGCCATGGCAGATGCGGCTATGACGTTTTCGTGAACACCAACGGTATTCCATTCACCTTTGCCATCTGATGTTTCCACGAGTACTCGAGTGATCGCACCAGTGCCCAGGCGGCCTTCGAGAATACGTACCTTGTAATCAGTTAGTTCTAGAACTTCAAGTTCTGGATATAACTGCTTAAGGCCAGAGCGAAGCGCGTTATCGAATGCGTTAACAGGACCGTTTCCTGAACCAATGCAGGAAATTTCTTTACCTTGCGCAGTAACTGTTACTTCAGCTTTTGTGACAATGCTCTGATCTTCAGCGCGCTCTACAGTGGTTAACCAATGTTCAATAGTGAAAAATGAAGGACGCTTGCCAGATACTTCTTCAAGTAAGAGTAGTTCGAATGAAGCATCGGCTGCTTCGAAAGTAAATCCGCGAGATTCCATCTCTTTAACGCGATCAACGATGCGACCAACTAGTTCTCGGTCTCCACCTAGATCTACGCCAAGTTCTTGAGATTTAAGTTCGATAGAAGCGCGGCCCGCCATATCAGAAACCAACATGCGCATATCGTTTCCGACAGATGCTGGATCTTCATGTTGATATAAGAATGGATCAACTTTGATGGCGGAGGCGTGAAGACCGGCCTTATGTGCGAAAGCGGATACGCCAACATATGGCTGGCGACCTGAAGGCGAAATATTGGTTACTTCGGCAATTGCATGTGAGATTCGGAAAGACTCACGCAGCGCATTTAGTGGCAATACCAACTGCTTTTTCTTAAGTTCGAGGTTGGCGATGATTGTTACGAGATCGGCATTACCTGTTCGTTCGCCGTAACCATTAAGAGTTCCTTGTACGTGAGTTGCACCTGCAGCCACCGCAGCCATTGAGTTAGCAACAGCGCAGCCAGTGTCGTTGTGGCAATGGATACCGATACGTGCAGAAGTTGCAGTTAAAACATCATGAACAACATCGGCAATTTCATCGGGCAACATGCCACCGTTGGTATCGCAGAGCGCAGCAACATCGGCGCCTGCTTCCATCGCAACACGGATTACCTCGAGTGCGTAATCGCGATTTGCACGATAACCATCAAAGAAATGCTCGGCATCTAGAAATACTCTCTGTCCTTCTTGGCGAAGGTGGGTCACTGAATCGCGAATCATCGCAAGGTTTTCTTCGAGAGTTGTCTTTAGCGCAAGATCAACGTGGCGATCGAAAGATTTAGCAACCAAGGTAACCGCAGGAGCGCCGCTATCGCGGAGCGCACCGAGCAATACATCATCTGCAGCATTCACATTTGGACGGCGAGTAGCGCCAAATGCTACAAAGGTGGCGTTCTTAAGCTTTAACTCTTTTTTTGCAAGGGCAAAGAATTCGGTGTCCTTTGGGTTTGCACCAGGCCAGCCACCTTCAATGAACCCAACGCCTAAATCGTCTAAGTGACGAGCGATAGTTAACTTGTCATGAACCGAGAGATTTAAGCCCTCTTGCTGTGCACCATCGCGCAGAGTGGTGTCATAGATATGAAAAGCATCAGAGATCGTCATTAGATAACTCGCTTAACCCAGCCGTGCTTATCAGCAGTTGTGCCATGTTGGATAGCGAGTAAGTGATTGCGAATCTGCATGGTGATTGCGCCAGGTTGTCCATCTCCGGTAACCCAAGTGCCCATGGCGCTCTTGGCCAAGCCAACTGGTGAAACAACTGCGGCGGTACCGCAAGCAAAGATTTCAGTGATCTCTCCGGATGAAACGCCTTCGCGCCAATCATCAATTGACAGCATTACTTCATCGGTCTTGTAACCAAGATCCTTTGCCGCAGACAAAATTGAATCGCGCGTAATTCCTGGTAACAAAGTTCCAGTTAGTTTTGGCGTAACAACGGTTGCATCGGCGCCTTTACCCTTTACGAAGTAAAGGTTCATGCCACCCATTTCCTCAATCCACTTGCGCTCTTTGGCATCGATCCAAACAACTTGATCGCAGCCTTCTTTTGCAGAAGCTTTCTGTGCAACAAGAGATGCTGCGTAGTTTCCACCACACTTTGCCTCACCTGTTCCGCCTTGGATAGCGCGGACGTATTCGGTTGAGATCCAAACAGATACTGCTTTTGATGGATCAAAGTAAGCACCTGCTGGCGTTGCAATAAGAATGTAAGTTGCCTTATTTGATGGACGAACGCCTAGTCCGACTTCGGTAGCGATCATAAATGGGCGGATATATAAAGATTCGCCTACTTTATTTGGAACCCAACCCGCATCTTGCTTAACAAGAGTTTCAACTGTTTCCAAGAATAATTCTTCTGGCATTTCTGGAAGAGCTAAGCGCGCTGCAGATTTTGCAAAGCGTCGTGCATTTGTTTCAGGGCGAAATAGTGCGATTCCGCCATCTGGTTGGCGATAGGCCTTCATTCCTTCGAAAATCTCTTGCCCGTAATGAAAAACAGCCGTTGCTGGATCGAGTGAGAGCGGGCCGTAAGGAATTAACTCTGGTTCGGCCCAACCGCCATCTTGTGTCCACTCACAGATAACCATGTGATCTGTGTAGTACTTACCAAATCCGCCTTCGGCAACCAAGGCATCGCGAGTTGCGGCATCTTTAGCGTTGGGATTTAGTGTGATCTTCATTTTAAAGTTGCGCGAGTAGCGCATCTCCGATTTCTGTAGTGCTTCTCTTCTTATCTGCGCGCGCAAGTAAGTCTGCGTTTACTGCAGATTCGATCTCACGAGCCGCATCGGCATATCCCAAGTGATCCATCATCATTGCTACGGACATCACTGTTGCAGTTGGGT
>JAIYCF010000143.1 GCA_027488165.1 Streptomycetaceae bacterium | reverse complement strand
CTAGTAGATATCCAAGTTCATGATCTTCGTTCAGCGACGCAAGATAACCACAACACAGTAGATGACACTCCCTACGGCGGAGGTGCCGGAATGGTTATGCTCCCTGAAATTTGGGGGCGCGTATTAGATCCGCTGATGGTGGCTGATACAGATCTAATAATTCTTACACCAGCTGGAAAACGCTTTAGCCAAGAGATGGCACAAACACTTTCGAATTCAAAGCACTTAATCTTTGCCTGCGGTCGTTACGAGGGAATTGATGACCGAGTGCGTCAACACTATGAAGGCGCCGAGTATGCCGCGAAAAACATCAGGGTTCATGAAGTATCAATAGGTGACTACGTTCTTGGCGGGGGAGAAGTAGCTTCGCTAGTAATGATCGAAGCTATTACTCGTTTGATTCCAGGAGTGCTTGGAAATCCTGAATCTTTGACAGAAGAGTCACATAATTCTGAAGGTTATTTGGAGTATCCAAATTTCACGAAACCACAAGAATGGCGCGGTATCTCGGTGCCTGAGATCTTATTGAGCGGAAATCACGCTGAAATTGCCAAGTGGCGCGAGTTACAAGCGATTGAGCGCGCGAAAAAGAATTTATAACTCGTCAGTAACCGAATTGGTGCCATAGCGTTGACCTATGAGCGAAGAGTCAGCAAAGATCCAGTCTCGCCTTATACGCGATCTTGAACCTGTGGTCGCAGTTGAACTCGAACGCCATTTATCAGTTCAAAAAAATTGGTATCCACATGAGTATGTCCCTTGGTCAGAAGGTCGCGATTACGCAGGCCCACTAAATGGTGATGCCTGGGAGGCGAAAGATTCGCGTCTCTCTCCGGTCGCGCAAGATTCGTTAGTTTTAAACCTCTTAACCGAAGATAACTTGCCGAGTTATCACACCGAGATTGCAATCTCCATGGGTCGCGACGGCGCTTGGGGAAATTGGATTGAGCGTTGGACCGCGGAAGAAGCGCGCCATGCGATCGTGATTCGTGATTACTTAATGGCTACTCGTGGAGTAGATCCATATGAACTTGAAGATCTGCGAATGGCGCATATGTCACTTGGATATCAGACACCATATGAAAACGATATGTTGCACACGATTGCTTATGTTTCTTTCCAGGAACTTGCAACGCGTATTTCGCACCGCAACACTGGCAAAATCTCCGATGATCCAATTGCTGAAGGAATGATGCAGCGCGTAGCTCTAGATGAGAATCTCCATATGCTTTTCTATCGCAACACTCTTTCAGCGGCTCTTGATATGGAACCTAACGCATCGATGCGCGCGATCGCAGATGTGGTCACTAATTTTGATATGCCTGGCGCCAACATGCCAGGTTTTGGACGTAAAGCGGTGCAGATCGCGCTTGCTGGAATCTACGATTTACAGCAGCACCTCGATGATGTTGTATCTCCAGTGCTTCGCGCCTGGAACGTCTTTGAAAGAAATGATTTGTCTGGAGATGGCCTGGTAGCCCGCGATGAACTTGTCGCCTTCATGGAGAAGTCTGCAAAAGAAGCGGCCACCTTTAACGATAAGCGCGAAGTTCACTTCGAACGCTTGATCGCACGTGGCCAAAACCCAATCCGCATCCAAAAGTAATTTTTAAATCTCTTTTCAGGTAGATTTACCCCATGTGCAGATTACTTGGATATGTCGCAACTGAAGAACGAAGCTTCGCTGATGTTGTTGGCGAGGGCTTTGAAAACTTTGTAGAACTTTCTAAGGAACATAAACACGGCTGGGGAATCTCGGCTTGCTCAACGGATACTCGCAAGACCGAACTAGTTCGTGACCTAACTCTTGCAGCAGAGAGCGAAAAGTTCGCCGAATCTTCTACCAATTTGAAGTCAGATGGAGCGCTTTTACACTTGCGCTTAGCTTCTAAGGGTTTGACTGTAGATCTTTCAAATAACCACCCATTTATCTATGGTGACTATTCCTTTATGCATAACGGGACAATCAAATCTATTGATTCAGTTCAGAAATTCGTTGATCCGCGCTACTTAGATAAATTCACATCAACTACCGATAGTGAGCGTTACTTCTTTACAGTCTTAACCGGTATCGATGAACTTGGTTTGATCGAAGGTGTTCGTAAAGCGGTAAAGACCATTTCTGCTAATTGTGATTTCACGAGCATCAACTCAATGCTTATGACCCCGGACACCTTTATTGCGGTCTGTGAATTCAACGAGGCTGATTCGACAGAATGGACTGTAGATAGCCATTACGAACTTCGCTATAGCGTTGAAGATGGTGTCATCAAGGTCGCATCTACCGGCTGGGGTAAAGATCACTGGACTCGTCTAACCAACCATTCAATCTTGGTCGTTAATCGCAAGGACCTGAGCTTTGAGGTATTACCTCTCTAACTCGCAGCGGTAACCTTCTCCTCATGGCCCGCACCTACGCAGTCGAAACATATGGCTGCCAGATGAACGTTCACGATTCAGAACGTATCGCTGGACTTTTAGATGAAGCGGGTTATCTTCCAGTTATTCAAGGCGAACAAGCCGATATCGTTGTATTCAATACATGTGCAGTTCGAGAGAACGCAGATAACAAACTCTATGGAAATCTAAGTTTCTTAGCCCCAATTAAGAAAGCGAACCCCAATATGCAGATCGCTGTTGGTGGTTGCTTGGCGCAGAAAGATCAGTCGATAATTCTGAAGAAGGCTCCGTACGTGGATGTGGTCTTCGGTACGCATAACGTTGGATCTCTACCAGTACTTCTAGAACGTGCTCGAATAGAAGAAGAATCTCAGATCGAGATTAAAGAAGCTCTGGAACACTTTCCCTCAACTCTTCCAGCCCGCAGATTTTCTGCATTTACTTCATGGGTATCTGTATCCGTGGGCTGCAACAACACTTGTACTTTCTGCATCGTTCCAACGCTACGTGGAATTGAAAAGGATCGTCCCGAAGCCGATATCTTGAAGGAGATTCGGGCACTAGTTGATCAAGGCGTCATTGAAATTACATTGCTTGGACAGAATGTAAATGCCTACGGTGTGGAGTTCGGTAATCGCGGCGCCTTTGCCGCATTACTTCGCAAATGTGGCGAAATAGATGGCCTAGAGCGGGTGCGCTTTATGTCACCACACCCACGTGATTTCACTGACGATGTCATTGAAGTAATGGCGTCAACTCCCAATGTGATGCCGCACTTACATATGCCGTTGCAATCTGGATCCGATCGGATTTTGCAGGAGATGCGCCGCTCATATCGTTCAAGTCGCTACCTGGGAATCCTAGATCGAGTTCGTACTGCGATGCCGCACGCGATGATCACAACCGACATCATCGTTGGTTTTCCGGGTGAAACTGAAGAAGATTTCCAAGCAACTCTAGATTTAACAACCCAAGCACAATTTTCGGCGGCCTACACATATAAATATTCAATCCGTCCCGGAACACCAGCCGGTGCTATGCCAAATCAAGTCGCTGAAGAAGTTGTCGGTGAGCGATACACGCGTTTACATGAACATCAACAGAAGATTTCTCTAGGGGTAAATCAAAGATCAATTGGACAGATCCATCGCGCGTTAGTTTCAGAAGTTGAAGGTCGGCGCGATCAAGCGCAGGCACGACTCACTGGAAAGACCGAGGATTTCCGCTTGGTGCACTTTGATGCGACTAGCCAGGCGCGCCCCGGAGATTTTGTAGACCTAGAAATCACAGATGCATCAGCTCATTACTTAATCGCTAAAGAGTTAGCGCATATCAAAACACGTGGGGGAGATGTCCACGAAGCGCGCACAAAGCAAGGACCAACCGCAACTGCATTGGGTATCCCAACACTTCGCAAGCCAAGCCTTTCTGAATAAAACTATGAAAACGATTGTGATTTGTGGGGCCACCGCAACGGGCAAGAGCGATCTGGCGGTAGCTCTGGCGAAAGAAATCGGCGCAGAGATAATAAATGCCGATTCGATGCAGTTATACCGAGGTATGGATATAGGAACCGCGAAATTAACTTTGGCAGAACGAGATGGCATCACGCATCATCTACTCGATGTCTTGGACGTTACTGAAGATGCAACCGTAGCCTGGTATCAAGAGCAGGCGCGGAAGAAGATCTCCGAGATTCATGAACGCAAAAGCCATGCGGTAATCGTCGGTGGTACCGGCCTTTACATAAAAGCGATTCTTGATGATCTAAATTTCCCAGATACCGATCCTGCGGTACGAGAGCGTTTAAACCAGGAAGCTGAAGAATTTGGAGTAGCCCGACTTTTTCAAAGACTCCAGCTTCTCGATCCTGCAGCGGCTGCGGCCATCGATATCCAAAATGTGCGACGAGTAATTCGCGCCCTTGAGGTAATCGAGATAACAGGTCAGCCATTTACGGCAAATCTTCCTCGCGAAGATTCATCTAAGTATCCAGATGCTCTGCAATTTGGCCTCGTTATGGATCGCGAGAAGTTAACCGAACGCATCGATGCGCGCGTTGATTTAATGTGGCGCAAAGGCTTAGTCGCCGAAGTTGATTCGTTAATCACTGCAGGAATCACTAGAGCGACTACCGCCCGGCGAGCTCTGGGATATGCGCAAGTTATCTCTATGCGCGCCGGTGAGATTAGTGAGGATCAAGCGATAGAGGAGACAAAGCGCGCAACCAGACAATATGCCCGCCGCCAAGAGACTTGGTTCTCTCGTGATGCCAGAATCAAATGGATTTCACCGATCCAACCGCGTTTGGAAACAGTTCTCCAGAAGATAAACTCAACGTCGTAATGAATACTCCAATTATCGCCACCTATGGCCACGGCACCGAGAACGATTTTCTTTTGGTCTTTGACCCTGAAGAAGAGATATCGATAACGACTGCACAGACGGCTGCAATGTGTAACCGTGAAACCGGAATCGGCGCAGATGGCCTAATCAAAATTGGTAAGCGCGACGGTAAATGGTTTATGGATTACCGAAATGCCGACGGATCACTTGCTGAAATGTGCGGCAATGGCATCCGCGTAATGGCTAGATACTTAGTTGAGCACGGACACCAACCTGAAGGTATCTTCGCGATCAATACCCGAGATGGCGTAAAGCATCTGCGTGTTCCAGCTAAAGATGATATTTCCGTAAATATGGGCAAAGTTATTGATGAAGGCGAGGCGGTTACTGCATCCGTTGAAGGAAAGATTTGGAACGGATATCACATCAGCGTAGGCAATCCACACGCGGTAGTTTTTGTAGAAAAGATAGAAGATGTAGGTTCGCTTAAAGATGCTCCGGTTGTGCGACCACGAGAGATCTATCCAGAAGGTGTAAACGTTGAATTTGTTGAGATCACTGCAAATAAGGAGATCAAGATGCGTGTGCACGAACGGGGTAGCGGTGAGACTCGTTCGTGCGGAACCGGAACTTGCGCAGTCGCACTCGCTGCAACGCTTCACACAAACTCATCTCTACCAGCGCGCTGGGTCATTTTCCCACCGGGTGGAAGACTGGTAGTCGATATCGATCCACATGCCAATGCCACGTTAACTGGTCCAGCTGTTCTTATCAAAGACATTGAGATAACTGATTACTTGCAGGATGCATGAGTAACGACCTACCTCGTAATAACGATTTATTTGAAGAACTACTGCGCGAAAGCGCGCGAGTAGCGGCGGACTTTGACGCCGATGAAAGTGAATACGATCCTGACCCGCAACAAGAGCTAAGCGACCGTCATGCACTTCGCCGCGTAAAGGGATTCTCCACTGAACTTCAAGATATCTCTGATGCTGAATACCGTCAGTTACAACTAGAACGCGTTGTTCTTGTCGGCGTATGGACTGAAGGAAGCGCCGAGATGGCTGAAAACTCTTTAGCTGAGTTAAAGGCGCTAGCGGAAACTGCAGGTTCTGAAGTTTTAGATGGTTTGATCCAGAGAAGAGATAAACCAGATCCAGCGACCTACATTGGTTCTGGAAAGGTAATTGAACTCCGTCAGATTGTTGCCTCAAGTGGCGCCGATACGGTTATTTGTGACGGCGAACTATCTCCATCACAACTGAGACAACTTGAAGATAAGTTAAAGGTAAAGGTCGTAGATCGCACCGCACTTATTCTCGATATCTTTGCACAGCACGCCAAGAGTAAAGAAGGTAAGGCGCAGGTAGAACTCGCGCAGATTGCTTACCTACTTCCTCGTCTGCGCGGTTGGGGTGATTCACTTTCCCGCCAAGTCGGTGGTCGCGCTGCAGGTGGTGCAGGTATCGGTGGCCGCGGTCCAGGTGAAACTAAGATCGAAACAGATCGCCGCCGAATCCGCGACAAGATGGCGAAGTTGCGCCGCGAGATCGCAGAGATGAAGGTATCCCGAGATACCAAACGCCAAGAACGTAAACGATTTAACATTCCATCTGTAGCGATAGCTGGTTACACCAACGCAGGAAAATCATCACTTCTTAACCGGCTGACGAATGCTGGCGTGCTTGTAGAAAATGCTTTATTTGCAACCCTTGATCCAACTGTGCGCAAGTCACAAACTGCCGATGGTCGCACCTACACGCTCTCTGACACAGTCGGATTTGTGCGCCATTTACCGCACCAATTAGTTGATGCCTTTAAATCAACTCTAGAAGAAGTATCTGGAGCGGATTTAATTGTTCACGTTGTCGATGGTTCGCATCCAGATCCTTTTGAGCAGATCCGCGCTGTCCGCGAAGTTATTACCGATATTGGTGGGGGAGATATCCCAGAGATTATCGCCATCAATAAGGTTGATTCCGCAAACCCGGATGTCGTTCTGGAGATTCTGCGAAAAGAAAAGAACAGTTATGCATTCTCTGCGCGAACTGGATTTGGAATTGAAAGTTTAGTTCATGCTATTGAAAAGTCACTTCCACAGCCGAATATCGAGATCAATTCGATAATTCCTTACAACCGAGGTGACTTGGTGAACGCGATTCATGAAACCGGCGAGATCCTCTCTGAAGAATATGTGGAGAGTGGAACGGCAATACATGCGCGGGTCGGGGCATCTCTGGCGAAAGCGATAGAAGCTGCGCGTATATCGCAAAGGTAAAAAGCGATAGAAGCGGCTCAAAAACCCTTCTAAAGACTGGTCATTACTTATTTAAACGGGGAATATCTGCGACACGCCGATGGTTGTAATGGGTAATCACAGGTAAGTGCGCGAGTATGCGCCCGTACGCAACGAGCAATAGATGCGAGTTGTTTTAAATTAAATGGAAGTGAGGTGAGAGCAGTGGCAACAGATTACGACACCCCCCGAAAGACGGATGAGGAACTCCACGAGGAGTCGCTAGAAGAACTCAAAGCTAAGCGAGTTGATGCTCAATCCGGTCAGATTGATGTCGATGAAGCAGAGGCGGCAGAGAATCTAGAACTTCCTGGCGCAGATTTATCTGGCGAAGAGCTAGCAGTGCGCGTTGTTCCAAAGCAGGTCGATGAATTTACTTGTTCACGATGCTTCTTGGTGCATCACATAACTCAGCTGGCTAAAGGCGAGGGCGCCAAGGCAGTCTGCAAAGAATGCAATTAAGCTAGCAGTCTGTAAAGAATGTATTAAGTTAAATTAAGTTAACAGCTTTAACGATTAAGCAGCGCGGCGATCTCTTCGCCGCGTTTGCTCGTTATCAGCCAATACGGCGTCTTATCTCGAGGATCGCTTAGATCAATTCGCAGACCACGTGGCTCCCAGAATTTAATTGCAAGATAGGCAGCCGGGTCGGCATCACGAGTACGCAGCAGCCTCATTGCAGTTTTATCTAAAACAGTAACTTTACCGAGATATTTAACTTCGATATTTGCCTTATCAATCTTGAAAACTTCTCCATCAAAAGTGATCTCTGAAGTCATTGAGATCGAAATCCAAATCAGCGCAATCGTTGAGAGCGCCAGAGTGACCAGCGTCGCTCGAGTATCGAGCGCAGCCCAAACTGAGAGAACGATTGAGAGGAAGAGAAAATAAATAAAGGCCAGTACCCAAATCGGCGGCCTTAGGACTTCGCGGAAGATCACACCTTTATTCTAGTCTTTTCACAACGTGAGACGTAGATGAAGTTAAGACAATGAAGTAAAGTGAGGCTATGAGTCGAGTACCAAGTACAACTCCTCCGGAGGGCGCAATAATTCCAGAGCGTCATCCAAAAGCTCCTGAGATTGGCACCAAGATTCCATCTCACTTTGGACATTGCTTTGGTTGCGGCGAACTTCATCCAACTGGTCTACATCTAGTCGCAAAAGCTGGAGCTGCTGCAGATCTAACCGCTGAATTTACAGTTACAGAAAATCATCAAGGCGCACCAGGTTTGGCGCACGGTGGATTGTTATCGCTGGCATTTGATGAAGCGCTTGGCAAGTTAATGTGGCTGATTCGCTCTCCAGCAGTCACTGCTCGTTTGGAAACTGATTTTCTTAAGCCTGTCCCTATGGGAACAACCTTGCATATAACGGCTCGAATTACTGGCCAGGTAAATCGCAAGGTTTACACAGCTGCAGAAGGTCGACTTGGCGGTCCTGACGGTGAGATCGCAGTTAAGGCAGCTGCCTTATTTGTAATTGTTCCGATGTCGCACTTTTTGGAGAATGCTCCAAAAGAGTATCTCGAACACATCGCTAAGACTCCAGAGATCCTGGCATTCGTAGATCCCGAATTTGAGATAAATCCATAATGGGAGTTCAAGTACTTGTTACGCGGCTAGATCCAGATCTTCCGCTTCCACGTTATGCCAAGGGCGGCGATGCTGGTGCAGATATCGTCTCTCGTATCGATGTCACGCTTGCGCCAGGGGAGCGGACTTTAGTTCCGACAGGTATATCCATCGCCCTTCCCGATGGTTACGTAGCGCTAGTTCATCCGCGTTCCGGGCTAGCTATTAAGCATGGCGTCACAATGGTTAACTCACCGGGCACGGTTGATGCGGGATTTCGTGGAGAACTTCAAATTATTTTAATCAATCACGATCCTAAAGAGAGCGTTTCCTTCAAGCGCGGCGATCGTATTGCGCAGTTGGTAATTCAAAAAGTCGAACGCGCTGATTTCATAGAAGTAGAAAGCCTGCCAGGTTCTGGTCGTGGCACTGATGGCTTTGGATCAACGGGTCGCGCATGAGTAGTCCAGGTCATCACGAAGATAAAGCTAAAGTTCTCGCCGCCTTTGGGGGCAAGAAAGGCTTAATTGATTCTGGTATTCCTTCAGTAATTTTTCTAGTTGTTTTTAACGTTACTGACGAACTGCAAAGCGCGCTAATTGCATCTGTTGCAGTATCAGCTCTCTTAACAATTATTCGACTAGCTATGCGCGAGACTATTCAACACGCAGTCTCTGGTCTGATCGGATCATTGATTTGCGCTTGGTTTGCCAACCGCACCGGTAATGCCAGCGATCTTTACCTTCCAAAGTTGTTAACCAACCTTGGTTACGGAAGCGTTTACTTGATTGCGAATTTAGCGGGATGGCCAATCCTTGGCCTATTGCTTGGCCCAATCCTGGGCGAGAACCTGCAATGGCGTAAAGATCCTGCCCGTGCGCGCGCATACAAACGAGCAAGCTGGCTTTGGGTAGGAATGTTCTTCATCCGCATAGCCGTGCAGTATCCAATTTACAGAAGTGGAAATGTGAATTTACTTGGAACGGTAAATCTAGCGATGGGTTATCCGTTATTTCTGGCAACGGCATACGGTTCTTGGATGATATTGAAATCTGTGCCGACTACGAAGATCGCTGAGAAGTAAAGTTACTGCTCGATAAAGCAGGATTTAATCAAACCTTCAGCAGTTGCTGATGCAACAAAGAGAAGCTCATCGCCAGCGCTAAATACATCGGTTGGAGTCGGAGTAATCACGCGTCCATCGCGCACGATCGCGGCAAGTGATGCATCATCTGGAAGGGTAATTTCTTCAACTGTCTTGCCGATGCACATTGATGAATCGGGAAGCGTTAGCTCAACTAAGTTCGCCTGACCTTTTCGGAAAGAGAAGAGTCGTACAACATCTCCGACGCTAACTGCTTCTTCAACTAACGCTGAAATAATTCTTGGCGTTGATACTGCAACATCTACGCCCCAAGATGAATCAAAGAGCCATTCATTCTTTGGATGGTTAATACGTGCAACAACGCGAGGAACTCCATATTCGGTCTTGGCCAACAGCGAGGCAACCAAATTAACTTTGTCATCTCCGGTTGCTGCAACTAAAACCTGGCAATTATTCAACACCGCTTTATCGAGTGAAGTGATTTCGCAAGCATCGGCCATCAACCATTCGGCATCTGGAACGGATTCCATCTTCAACGCTTTAGGATCGCGATCGATTAGAAGTACCTGATGTCCGTTATCAAGAAGTTCGCGTGCGATCGCACGACCTACATTTCCGGCTCCGGCGATAGCAATTCTCATGAATGATCCTCAGGTGAGCGGGCTAGAATTGCCTCTACTGCGGCGGTATTTTCGGCTCTTACAGTTACATGCATGAGATCGCCTTCTTGCAAGACGGTATGTTCATCTGGGATTAAGCCTTCAGCGAGGCGGGTTAAAAACGCGACCCGAGCATCGATCGCTGATTCGATCTCTGAAATTGGGCGACCAAACCAATCTTTATGGGGATGCATCTCGCAGAGTTGAATTGTTCCGCTGGCATCGCGCCAATCAGAGAGTGAGCCTTCAGGTACTAGGCGGCGCAAAATCTGATCGGTTGCCCAGATAACGGTGGCAACTGTTGGAATACCGAGGCGCTGATAAATCTCAGCGCGCCCTGGATCGTAGATACGCGCAACAACATTTGGTACGCCATAAGTTTCGCGGGCAACGCGGGCTGCCAAAATATTTGAGTTATCGCCATTACTTACCGCAGCAAAAGCATCAGCAGTTTCAATTCCGGCTTCAAGCAAGGTATCGCGATCGAAACCAACGCCTGCAACAGTACGACCTTTAAAGTCTGGACCAAGGCGGCGGAAGGCTTCGCGAGATTGATCGATGATTGCTACTGAATGGCCGGCAGCTTCTAATTCGCTCGCCAAAGAGGAACCAACTCGACCGCATCCCATTATCACGACGTGCACGAGGTTTAACTTACCACCTCTAGGCTTGGGCACATGGCGATAGATGATCCTCGAATGGAAAAAACAGAACGAAAGGCAGACCTTTCCGTAGGTCAACGCTTTGTCGTCACTATCGAGAAGATCGCCCACGGCGGCCATTTCATTGCGCGCCATCTTGGAGCGGTGATCTTTGTTCGCCATGCGATACCAGGAGAAGAAGTTGAGATTGAGATAACCAGTACCGGTTCTTCATTTAATCGCGCCGATGTCGTCAAAGTTGTGAGCGCATCTAGCGATCGCGTGAGCGCTCCTTGCCAGTTTGCGCATCGCACTGGTTGCGGGGGATGCGACTTTCAACATATCTCGCTAGAAAGGCAACGCTCCCTAAAGAGCGAAGTAATAACAGAACAGTTTGCCCGTATCGCCAAGAAAGAAGTGAACGTGCCAGTTGAAGAAGTTGGTGGGCCGCTTGGCTATCGCACCCGCTTTACAGCTGTAACAACACGAGATGGAGTGCTCGGTTTCCGGCAAGCGCGGAGTAATAAAGTTGTTCCGGTATCCGATTGCCGAATTTTGCAACCCGAATTGAAATATCAGGAGTTGAGTAATCGAAAGTGGAAAGGCGACCTGCAAGTCGAAGTATCTATTTCCTCAACTGGTTCTTCAACTGGCGAGCGAACTATTGCAACGGGATATACCCGTGATGAAAGTCCTGTGAGAACTTCGGAAGGACCAGATATCGCAACTTATGAAGTAAATGGATTTCCACTAGAAGTATCACAGCGCTCGTTCTGGCAGAGCCACAAGGATGCGCCACGAGTTCTAACGGAAGCTGTTTTGAAGTTCGCTCAAGTAAAGAGTGGAGATCACGTACTTGATCTATATGGCGGGGTTGGCCTTTTCACTTCGCAGATACTGGGAGATATTGACGAGGACGGCAGAGTCGATCTAGTTGAAGGCAGTAAATCAGCAACTGGGGATGCGCTGAGAAATTTTGCGGGTCACACCAATGTCGGTGTTCACACAGGTGATGTTGAAAAGATTCTGCCGAGATTTTCGAAGGCGGATGTGATTATTCTCGATCCACCGCGTGAAGGCGCCGGAAAGAACGTCGTCGAATCAATGGTTTCACTACAGCCGCGGGCAAT
>JAIYCF010000076.1 GCA_027488165.1 Streptomycetaceae bacterium | reverse complement strand
GTCTGCCAATTCCGCCACCCGGACCAGTGCGCTGCAAACGATAGCAACGGTGAAGCAACGAAGCAAAAGCAGGCTCTTTTCAGGCGATTGTGGGGGAGAATGATGGCATGAGTGAGATAAGAAATTTAGAAGATGAAGCGATTCGCATCTGCCAAGATTTAATCCGAATTCCCAGTGTGAATTTTGGTGAGGGTCGGGGAGATGAAGAAGCCGTCGCTAAGTACATCGTCGCTTCACTCGCAGAAGTCGGAATCGACGCGAAGATTTATGAGTCGGCGCCGAAGCGCTGCAATGTTATTGCACGTATAAAAGGTGGCAATCCCGATAGGCCAGGCCTAGTTGTTCACGGGCATATCGATGTTGTTCCTGCAAATGCCGCAGATTGGTCAGTTGATCCCTTTGCTGGAGAGATTAAAGATGGATGTATTTGGGGACGTGGCGCAGTTGATATGAAGAATGTTGATGCGATGATCTTGGCAATTGTGCGTGATTGGGCCAAACGCGGTTATGTTCCAGAGCGCGACATCGTTCTCGCTTTCTTTGCTGACGAAGAAGCTGGAATGACCTTCGGCTCACGTTGGATGACTGCAAATCACCCAGAAGTCTTTGCTGGCTGCACTGAAGCGATTTCAGAAGTCGGCGGCTTCTCGGTAACTGTTGCTGATGGCAAACGCCTCTACTTTATTGAAGCTGCACAAAAGGGCATTCATTGGATGAAGTTAACCGCACAAGGTCGCGCCGGCCACGGATCGATGATGAATGATGAAAATGCGCTCACAGCGCTCACTGAAGCAGTAGCCAAGATCGGTCGCTATGAATGGCCGCAGCGATACACACAAACAGTTAAAGATTTGTTTAAAGAAGTAGCGCGCGTAACGGGCAAGGTTTACGACGAGAAGGATCTGCGTCCACTACTTACTGAGATTGGTTCAACTGCGCGAATGATCGGTGCGACGCTGCAGAACACTGCCAATCCAACGATGTTAGAAGCGGGATATAAGGCAAATGTTATTCCTGGTACGGCTAGCGCTGTTATTGATGGTCGCTTCTTGCCCGGGTATGAAGCCGAATTAAATGAGACTGTCCGTTCCATCGTTGGTCCTGATATTTTAATTGAAACCGTTTCTCACGATATCGCTCTCGAAGTTGATTTTGACGCTCCACTAGTTGATGCCATGAAGGCAGCAATTCTTGCTCACGATCCAGAAGGAATTCCCGTTCCTTACCTGATGAGTGGTGGCACAGATAACAAAGCACTTTCGGAAATCGGAATCGTTGGCTATGGATTTTCTCCACTGCGTTTGCCAGCAGACCTTGATTTCATGTCGCTATTTCATGGCGTCGATGAGCGCGTTCCGATTGAGGGGTTGCGTTTTGGAGTAAGAGTGCTTAGCGACTTTCTAGAGAGCTGCTGATACTTCGTTTAGCGCACTTCGTACGACTTCAGGAAGTTCAATCTCTTCGCTAGCCAAGATGCCTTGTAATTGTGCAGCAGTTCGCGCTCCGACCACCGAACTAGTAACGCCAGGGAAATCTCGTACCCAAGCTAAAGCCACTTCAAGAGGTGAATAGCCAAGCCCCTGCGCAGCAACAGAGACTGCTTCAACTATGCGACGTGATCGATCATTTAAGTAAGGCTCGATGAAGGGCGCAAAATGTGGAGTGGCAGCGCGTGAATCAGCCGGAATTCCGTTGCGATACTTTCCGGTTAAGACACCGCGGCCCAGCGGAGACCAAGCGATAAAACCGGTCTCCAAATTTCTAGAACATTCCAGCGAGTCTTCTTCAACTCTTCGATTTAAAAGTGAGAATTCATTCTGCATTACTGCGATCGGTGCCTTACTGCTATTGGCTTCTTGCAAGGAGATCGCTCGTGCGCACTGCCAGCCATTGAAGTTAGAGATTCCTACATACCGGGCACGACCTGATGTATATGCCCAATCCAGAGCAGAAAGTGCATCTTCTATCTGTGCTGCGGTATCCCAACTTTGGATCATCCAAATATCTACATAACTTGTACCTAGGCGGGTCAACGATTTATCTAGTGAGCTCATCAAAGAAGTACGAGAGTTATCGGTGACCAGCGAACCATCGATGTAGGCAGAACCTGCCTTAGTTGAGATAACAACATCTTCTCGTTTGAAGAGCGTTCCGATTAGACCGCCGATTACTCGCTCAGCATCTCCATCTCCGTAGTGACTCGCTGAGTCGAAGTAGTTTCCACCGGCCTCAATAAATTCACGCGCTTGATCGGCCGCTTCGTGGGTATCGGTATCACGTCCCCAGGTCATCGTGCCCAAGGCGAGGCGAGAAAGGGAGAGCCCTGATCTTCCCGCACGACGAAGTTCCATGGCGGCCACCCTAGCAAGACGCAAATGAATTTTGCGGATAACCTTCTAACATGACACGGATAGTTTTGTTACGCCATGCACATTCATCGGCTAATGCTAAAGCGATCCTTGCTGGAAGAGCACCTGGTGTAGATCTTTCAGATCGCGGCCGTAAAGAATCGCAAGAACTCGCAGAGCGATTGAAAGAGATCGATTTTTCATTAATCAGAGTGAGCCCAATGGAGCGTTGTTCGCAAACTATTGCGCCGCTGATAGATCAACTATCAAAGGGAAGTCGCGGAAAGCCGACTATCGAAGTTGAAAACGATCTCGTAGAAGTTGATTACGGCAAATGGACGGGAAGAAAGCTTTCAGTTCTCTCCAGAGATAAAGCCTGGAAAGTTGTCCAAAACAATCCAAGTGCGATGTATTTTCCTGGCGGTGAAGGACTTTTGGATGTTCAGGCACGAGCCATGCGCGCTTTAGATAGCACGGCGAAGACTCCTGGCAGAGGTCCTAAACTTTTGGTTAGTCATGGAGATGTAATCAAATCGATCGTGGCAAGCGTTTTAGGTACGCATTTAGATCACTTTCAAAAAATCATAATCGATCCAGCTTCGTTAACAGTTCTTGATTTCAACGGGGTTGATTACCGAGTGCTAACTCTAAATAGCACCACAGCTCCCATATCGGCTTACTTAAAGGAAGAGACCTCCGGAAAGAAAGGGGTAGCGGCTCTCGTTGGTGGAGGATCAGGACGTAAAGGTAAAGGATGAGCGGTCAGATCTTCCTCTTCGATCCAGCAGATCGATTTGTTGCAGGAACAGTAGGAGTTCCGGGGGAGCGAACCTTCTTTCTGCAAGCGCGAACCGGATCTCGATTGATATCGGTTTCCTTAGAGAAGGCGCAGGTTGCTGCACTCGCAGAGCGGACACAACAAATTCTCCGAGAAGTTAGATCGTCCGAACCGCTAACGGTTTTTGAACGCGTAGAACGCGATGATCAACCGCTTGAAACACCAATAGATGAAGAGTTTCGGGTAGGAGTTATTGGTCTGGCCTATCTCTCAGATCGCAAGATGATTGAAATTGATCTGCAGGCGATTGCTGATGGTCAGTCGCCAGAGGATGAAGAGTTGGCGATGGAGCCATCCGATAGTCAAGACATTTTGCGAGTCCTCATTCCATTGGGTTATGCAGAAAGTTTTGCGAAACGAGCGATCGCCGTTGTCGGTGCTGGTCGCGTGCCTTGTCCATTCTGCGGAGGTCCGATCGATCCAAGTGGCCATCTCTGCCCACGCGCGAATGGATATCGCCGATGAGCCATTTAAGTGCGCAAGAGATTGAAGAGTATTTAAGAGATTTAAGTCGCGGAGACTTAACGGTTACCGGAAGACTGGTTGATGCTTCGAATGCGACTTTGTACGCCTCATGTGAAGTAAAGGAAAGAACGCTAACTTGCATCTATAAGCCGATCGCAGGCGAACGACCACTGTGGGATTTTCCTGACGGAACGCTAGCTAATCGCGAATACCTTACTTTCCTTGTAAGCCACTGGCTGGGCTTACATCTTGTGCCACCGACAGTTCTGCGCGATGGGCCTTACGGAACCGGGATGGTTCAACTCTGGATTGATATTGATGAAAGCATAGATTTAATGGAGTTCTTCAAAGAAGATCACGCTGAACTTCGCAAGATTGCACTTCTTGATCTGATAACAAATAACACTGATCGCAAAATTGGCCATCTGATTCCGACTCCAGAAGGAGCGGTGTATGGATGCGATCATGGGGTCACATTCCATGAAGAAGATAAGTTGCGGACAGTTCTTTGGCAGTGGGCGAAGCAGCCATTTTCTAGCGATGAGTTAGAGATTCTGCAATTAGCAAAGATGCTGATTGCTACCGAGAAACGAGATGTTGTACTTGGACTCATTGAAGAGCATGAGTTGAACGCCACGGTGGATCGAATAGAGAGAGCCCTTGCTGAAATGTGTTTCCCTGAACCTAACCCTGATTGGCCAGCAGTTCCGTGGCCGCCGTTCTAGGATGATCGTATGAAGGCTTGGCCTGATCTCTACATTCCGCCACTGGATACGCGCTTTTCCTTATCGGATCTTGCGCTCCATGACACGGCAACTAGTTTGATTAAGCCACTTGGACGCAAAGATGTTTATCGAATTTATGTCTGCGGAATAACTCCTTACGATGCAACGCATCTGGGCCATGCCAATACCTATCTCGCATTCGATCTGATCAATCGATATCTGCGGGCAACTGGCGCACAAGTTAATTTCGTGGAGAACATCACTGATATTGATGATCCGCTACTTGAGAGAGCGACGCGCGATGGAGTCGATTGGAAAGATCTTGCTCATTCACAGATTGAACTTTTCAAATCGGATATGGTCGCGCTACATGTCATTCCTCCGGCCCATTACATCGGAGCTGTCGAAGCGATCCCTGAAGTAATAGATGCAATTAAGGCGCTGCAAGAGAAAGGCACCGTATATAGCGTCGATCAAGACCTCTACTTTGAAGTTAGAAGTGATTCCGCCTTCGGAACTCGTTCAAATTTGTCACAGAGCGAGATGCTGGAAATCTTTGCGCAACGTGGGGGAGATCCGCTTAAGCCGGGCAAGAAGGATCCGCTGGATGCGCTGGTCTGGTTAGCGCAACGTCCTAATGAACCAGGCTGGAGCTCTGAGTTCGGAGTCGGACGACCAGGATGGCATATTGAATGCTGCGCAATCGCGCTCAACTATTTAGATATCGCAGCCGATGAACAAACCTCCGTGGATGTCCAAGGTGGTGGTAGTGATCTTATTTTTCCACATCACGAAATGTCGGCGGCACAATCCAAGATGATTAATGGACGTGAGTTTGCAACTCATTATGTTCACGCCGGAATGATTGGACTTGATGGCGAAAAGATGAGCAAGTCCAAGGGAAACCTTGTTCTAG
Source organism: Streptomycetaceae bacterium (assembly GCA_027488165.1). Classification (GTDB taxonomy): domain Bacteria; phylum Actinomycetota; class Actinomycetes; order Nanopelagicales; family Nanopelagicaceae; genus Planktophila. Next base: position 5,612 of record JAIYCF010000076.1, on the reverse strand, counting down.
TTTCGAATTTACTCAAAGAGGGACGAGATGCAATGGCGATTCGTTTGGCGCTGTTAAGCCATCACTATCGCAGCGATCATATGTGGACAGATCACGATCTAGTTGCTGCCGAGGGTCTTCTAAATGAGATGCGAATTGCGCTCTCGCGTATGGAAGTTGCTCCAACTGATTCAACAATCAAAGAAATTATTGCAGCCCTCGCAAATGATCTTGATACTCCTCGTGCAATCAGCGAATTGCGAAATTGGCTTGCCGCAACCAACGCTGGAAAAGTTGGTGGAAGTCCTGGAGAACTTTCACGCGCCATTGACACCTTGTTAGGAATAGCTTTCTAACTACCTTCTTGGCGCCTTAAGAATCGTTCAAGTTCGCGGGCAATTTCATCACCAGAGACATCTGAGAATGCAGCGCTGTCTTTACTCTCTTCGAGCGCTTTAACGTAATCACCGATCTCGCTATCTTCTTGCGTTAGTTCGTCGACTTCTTTCTCCCATTCCCTTGCGTGATCGTCTAATTCACCAAGTGGAAAGTCGATCTGCAGAAAATCTTCCAGCGCATTAATCAGAGCCAGGGTTGCCTTAGGGGATGGAGAACTACTTGCATAGTGAGGTACCGCAGCCCAAAATGAGATCGCCGTTGTTCCGCGGCGCAGACAAGCATCTTGAATGACTCCGAGGATTCCGGTTGGACCTTCATATCGACTCACTTCTATTCCTAGTCGTTTAGCAATGTCGGGATGTGCGCCTGATCCAGTAACAGTAATCGGACGGCTGTGTGGAGCGTCAGCAAGCATTGATCCCAGAGTGATCACCGTGGAAACTTCCAGATCGTCGGCTAGATCCAATAACTGGTGAGTAAATGTTCGCCATTTCATTGATGGTTCGACGCCGCGAACGATGACAAAGTCATTGGGAAATTGTGGAGTAGATAGGCCAAAAACTTGGGTTCCAGGCCAGATAAGGGATCGAACTAGTGATCCATCAATTTCAATCATTGGCCGATTTACTTGAAAGTCGTAATAATCTTCAGAATCTATGTCAGCAATGAGTTCTGGAATTAGATCAGTGGCCTTTGGGTTATCGACATCAGCAATTTCACTCCAGATACCTAAGAGATGTGAAACTGCTCCAGTTGCCGCTTCTGCAGCATCATTCCAACCAGAGAATGCGATAACCATGATGGGCGAACGCAGCGCAGGTATCTTATGAATCTCCACATTGAGCACCTTACGGTAACCTCTGCCAAGTGACGAGCCCTAATCGCCAGAGACCCGCGGGATTACTCCGCCAAGCCCTGGCTTCGCGTACGGTAATCGCCGATGGCGCGATGGGCACCATGTTGCAAGAGGCCGATCCAACGCTTGAGGATTTCCAAGGCCATGAGGGTTGCAATGAGATTCTCAACGTTTCCCGTCCGGATATTGTGCGCGGAGTTCACGAAAAGTACTTAGCAGTTGGCGTTGACGCTATTGAAACAAATACCTTCGGAGCCAACTGGGCGAACTTAGCTGAGTATGGAATAGAAGATCGAATCTACGAACTAGCATTCGCCGGCGCCAAGATCGCTCGAGAGGCTGCAGATGCCGCGAGTACGAAAGAGAAACCACGTTTCGTTCTTGGATCACTTGGTCCTGGAACTAAGTTACCTTCTCTAGGGCACACCACATATCAAAAATTAAAGGGCGCTTATTACACAGCAGCTAAGGGCCTTCTCGATGCAAAATCAGATGCGCTCTTAGTCGAAACGACTCAGGATCTATTGCAGGCTAAGGCGGCGGTAAATGGATGTCGCCAGGCGATCGACGAAGTTGATTTTGACGTAGTTCTAATCGCACAAGTAACAGTTGAGACAACAGGAACAATGTTGCTTGGCTCAGAAATCGGTGCCGCGCTTAATGCGCTCGAGCCCCTTGAAATTGATTTAATCGGGCTTAACTGTGCGACCGGTCCTGCCGAAATGTCTGAGCACCTACGTTACTTATCAAAGTTTGCCAATTGCGCAATCTCGGTTATGCCTAATGCTGGTTTGCCAATTCTTGGAGCCAAGGGCGCCGAGTATCCACTTGGTCCAAAAGAGTTAGCTGATGCGCTGGAAACCTTCGTTGGTGATTACGGAATCGGTCTCATAGGTGGCTGTTGCGGAACCACTCCAGAACACCTCGCAGCGGTCGTAGAGAAGATGTCGAGCAAGCCATATAAAGATCGCGGGGCGGCTATTGATCCGGGCGCTTCCTCCCTCTACCAGTACGTTCCATTTCGCCAAGACAATACTTATCTAGCAATCGGTGAGAAGACTAACGCTAACGGTTCGCGCGCCTTCCGCGATGCGCTCGTTGCCGAAGATTGGGAAAAGTGCGTCGAAATCGCGCGCGATCAGATTCGCGACGGTGCACACATGCTCGATCTTTCAGTCGATTATGTCGGTCGCGACGGTGCAAAAGATATGTATGAGATCGCTTCGCGCTTTGCTACCGCATCAACTCTGCCAATTGTTCTTGATTCAACTGAACCAAATGTGATCAAAGCCGGCCTCGAAGCACTTGGTGGCCGATGCGTTATTAACTCAGTCAACTATGAAGATGGCGATGGCCCAACATCTCGCTTTGCGCGAATCATGCCTTTGGTAAAAGAACACGGCGCTGCTGTTGTTGCACTTACTATCGATGAAGAAGGACAAGCCCGCACCGCTGAATGGAAACTACGCGTTGCGCGTCGACTGATTGAAGATCTGACTACTAACTGGCAGATGAAGACCGGCGATATCTTGATCGACGCACTTACTTTCCCTATCGCCACCGGCCAAGAAGAAACCCGCCGCGATGGAATCGAGACGATTGAAGCGATTCGCACACTGAAAGCCGAGTATCCGGATGTCCAAACGACCTTAGGTGTCTCGAACGTTTCATTCGGCTTGAACCCAGCGGCCCGCGTTGTCTTAAACTCTGTTTTCCTGCACGAATGTGTCGCTGCCGGTCTTGATTCAGCGATTGTTCATCCTTCAAAGATCACACCTCTTGCACGCATTGAAGAACGGCATAAAGAAGTTGCTCTTGATTTGGTTTATGACCGTCGCAAATACGACGGCGAGACATGTATCTATGACCCGCTAACCGAGTTCCTGCAACTTTTTGAAGGAGTCGAGCTTGCGGCATCTCGAAATGTTCGAGCCTCAGAGCTTGCTGCCCTTCCGCTTACTGAACGTTTGCAACGTCGCATCATTGACGGCGAGAAAGTTGGCCTCAGCGATGATCTCGACAGCGCGATGGCTGAAGGCATCAAACCGCTCACGATTATTAATGACTATCTACTTGAGGGCATGAAGGTAGTGGGTGAGCTCTTCGGTAAGGGTGAGATGCAACTTCCATTCGTACTTCAAAGTGCCGAAGTCATGAAGACTGCGGTTGCTTATCTCGAGCCTCATATGGAGAAGACTGACGATGAAGGCCGCGGCACGATGTTGCTCGCAACGGTTAAGGGCGATGTACACGATATCGGTAAGAACTTGGTGGATATCATCCTCAGTAACAACGGCTATACCGTTGTAAATATTGGAATTAAACAGACCATTAATCAGATTATCGATGCTGCCCAAGAAGCAAATGTCGACGCTATTGGAATGAGTGGTCTGCTCGTTAAATCAACGGTGATCATGAAAGAGAACCTCGAAGAGCTGACCAACCGAGGACTTGCAGAGAAATGGCCGGTCGTACTTGGGGGAGCCGCGTTGACTCGCGCCTTCGTTGAACAAGATTTAGCTGGGATGTTTCCGGGTGAAGTTCGTTATGCGCGCGATGCATTTGAAGGACTTCGTTTGATGGATTCGATTATGGCGGTTAAGCGCGGAGTTCCAGGCGCAACACTTCCAGCACTTAGAGAACGCAAGGTTCCACTTCGTCCGAAGAAGGACGAAGAATTAGTTATTGATACCAAGAGAAGCGATGTTGCTACCGACGTGGATATTCCAGCGGCGCCATTCTTTGGCTCCCGAATCATTAAGGGAGTTCCATTAGCGGATTATGTCGAAATGCTCGATGAACGCGCGCTGTTCGTTGGTCAATGGGGCTTAAAGGGCGCCCGCGGTGAGTACGAAACGATGGTTGAAAATGAAGGGCGCCCGCGTCTTCGCGCCCTTCTTAATCAAGTGCAATCTAAGGGCTGGTTAAACGCAGCCGTTGTTTACGGTTACTTCCCTTGTGTCAGTGATGGCAATGATCTGGTGATCTTGCATCACGAAGGCCCTGATAAAGGTAAAGAGCGCACTCGCTTCTCGTTTCCGCGCCAATCACGCGATCGCAGACTTTGCTTGAGCGACTTCTTTGCGGCAAAAGATTCCGGAAAGACCGACGTTGTCGCCTTCCATGTAGTAACAATGGGTAGCGAGATTAGTAAGGCTGCAAATGAACTCTTTGCGGCAAACAACTACCGCGAATATTTGGAACTGCACGGCCTCTCAGTGCAGTTAACTGAAGCCCTTGCCGAGCATTGGCATGCCCGAGTTCGCGAAGAGTTCCATGTCCGTGGCGACGATGCCCCAGATCTGCAGGGAATTCTTGATCAGGGCTATCGTGGATCTAGATATTCATTTGGTTATCCGGCCTGTCCAAATATTGAGCAACAAGTTGAACTATGCGAATTGCTCGAACCAGGTCGTATCGGTGTTGAACTATCGGAAGAGTTCCAACTACATCCGGAACAAAGTACCTCTGCGATTATCGTTCACCACCCTGAGGCGAAATACTTCAACGCGAATTGAGTTTCCAAGCAGTTTTCTTCGACATGGACGGACTCTTTCTCGATTCCGAGCCGCAGTGGCATGAAGCCGAAACGGTCATGATGCGGGAAAACGGTTATGACTGGAAACCAGAAGATCAATTGCATTGTCTAGGCGGACCGCTAACTCGCGTCGCTGAGTACATGTCCAATTGCCTTCAAGCGCGAAAATCGCCGGCGCAATTAGAAGAGATGATTATTTCGGAGATGACGGAGCGTCTTTCCAAGAAAGTGCCGCTCATGCCGGGTGCGCTGGCAATCTCAAAGGCGATTCATTTATCAGGCACAAAGCAAGGGCTGGTTTCGGCAAGCCCGCGTCCTATCGTTGATGGCGTACTCCGCGGAATGAGCGAAAAGTTTTTTGATGTAACGGTCGGTGCGGGTGATATCGAAAGAACCAAACCTTTTCCGGATCCCTATCTGCACGCCGCTAAATTACTTGGCGTTGATATCGCGCACTCTCTTATCTTTGAAGATTCACCAACCGGAATAACAGCTGCTGTCGCTAGCGGTGCTTTTGTGGTTGCAGTTCCTCATTATGTGGAAGTGCAAGAGCAGCCACGGTTGAAAGTGATCTCCTCGTTTCAAGACATTACGACGGCCGATCTAGAAAGATGGTCAGAGATTAACCAACGTGAGCTGGGCAGATAGCCTTAAAGAAACACCAATCACATAACTTCGAGGGGCGTGGCCGAAACTCATTGCGCTCAATCGCTCGAAGGATATCTGCGGCAACATCAAAGAGTATCTGTTCAGTCTTGACTAAATCTTTCTCAGTCGGCGTGCTCTTAATCAAACGGGTATCACCCATATAAATCAATTGCAGTAACTTTGGGATTACGC
>JAIYCF010000131.1 GCA_027488165.1 Streptomycetaceae bacterium | reverse complement strand
TTAGAAAGCGCCCATTCCATACTCTTCTTGGCATTCGATGATGTGCAGATAGTTCCACCATGTTCGCCGGTAAAACTTTTGATCGCAGCTGATGAGTTCATGTAGGTAACTGGAATTGTTTTATCGGCAACACCGACTGCTTCGAGATCTTTCCAGCATTGGGTAACTTGATTTGCTGTCGCCATATCTGCCATCGAACAACCTGCTGCGAGATCTGGAAGAATTACCTTCTGATTATTCGAAGTCAAAATGTCAGCGCTCTCGGCCATGAAGTGCACGCCGCAAAAAATTATGTACTCAGCGTTCGATTGAGCGGCAGCAGCTTGTGCCAATTTAAAAGAATCACCAGTTACATCGGCAAATTCAATTACTTCATCTCGCTGATAGTGATGGCCCAGAACCAGTGCGCGATCGCCAAGTGCAGCGCGGGCGGCTCTTGCTCGTTGGATTAAATTTGGATCGCTCGCTTCTGGCAATTCGCCAGTGCAGGAGACGCCTCGTTCAGATGCCAGATCGCGACCTTGCCCAAGAAGGAGCAGATCAGTGAGCGATGTCGAACGAGATGTCGAACGAATAGGTGTGGACATGGACACATTCTCGCGCATATTTAGCGTTGCTGTCGCATCGACCGTAGGTGGCAGGTAGTCTTTGCCTATGACTACAGAGACATCAAACTCAACAACAGAAGCGCCAGCATCGACTGGCCCTATCGTCCTTACAGAAGTTGCTGCAGCCAAGGTTGCTGCTCTGCTTGCTCAAGAGGGTCGCGATGATCTCTACCTCCGCGTTGCTGTTCAACCAGGTGGTTGTTCAGGTCTGCGCTACCAGCTCTACTTCGATGATCGCAATCAAGAAGGCGATATCTCGCATCAATTCGGAACGGTAAAAGTTGTTGTAGACAAGATGAGCGATCCTTATCTAATGGGCGCAACTATCGATTTCGTTGACACCATTGAGAAGCAGGGCTTCACAATTGACAATCCAAATGCTGGCGGATCTTGCGCCTGCGGCGATTCTTTCAACTAAAGACTCTTTCAACTTGTTGTTAACCGCGATGGTTGCCGCATGAAGATTGGCGTTGCTGGCTCCGTCGGTTTAGACCACTTGATGACTTTCTCTGGAAAGTTCACCGACTCACTCGTTGCGGGCTCACTCGAAAAAGTTTCTCTCTCATTTCTCGTAGATGGCCTGGAAGTTCGTCGCGGGGGATGCGCAGCAAATATTGCCTTCGGTATGGGTTCGCTTGGCTTAAACCCAATCTTGATCGCAGCAGTCGGAATTGATTGGCCTGACTACGATGCTTGGTTAGTGCGCCACGGTGTGGACACTTCGCATGTTCTAGTTTCAAAAACGCTTCACACCGCGCACTTCATGGTTACGACAGATACTGAGTTAAATCAGATCGCATCATTCTTTCCTGGTGCGATGTCAGAGGCGCGCAACATTGAACTCGCTCCAATCATGGACAAGACCGGCAAGCTAGATCTGATAGTTATTTCACCAGATGACCCAGAAGCGATGCTTCGCCATTCCGAAGTAGCACGCCAGGAGGGAATCGCAATAGCGGCCGATCCTTCACAACAAATGGCGCGCATGGACGGCGAAGAGATCAAGAAACTCATAACCGGAGCCACCTATCTTTTCTTAAACGAATATGAATTAGCACTAGCAATTCAGAAAACTGGTTGGAGCGATCGCGAGATTCTCGAACAAGTTAAGTACCGAATCGTGACGCTGGGCTCTGAAGGAGCAAGAGTTGAGTCGCTGCACGGAGACACGATTAAAGTTACTTGCCCAATTGAAAAGTCAAAAACCGATCCAACCGGCGTTGGAGATTCCTTTAGATCAGGATTTGTGGCTGGTTTGGCTTGGGGCTTAAACCACGAACGATGTGCGCAGCTAGGCTCGATGATTGCTACCTATGTAATTGAAACGACTGGCACTCAGGAGTACCGCTTTACTTCAGAAGAATTTCTTTCGCGTTTTAAAGATGCATACGGCGCTAGCGCTGCTGCTGAGATCGAACCTCATCTACCAAAGCGGTAATCAGTAAATCAACTTCATCTGCAGTTGTTTCTGAGTGCAAGGTAATTCGGATATTTCCATCAGTTGGTAGCCCCATAGCCGCTAGGACATGGCTCGGCTGTAGATTCATTGCAGTGCAGGCAGATCCTGAATCAACTGAAAGGCCGCGCGCACTTAGCCCCCGAAGAATCTCTTCACCATTGCAACCAGGAATTACCAGTGAAGTCAGATGAGGAAGTGATTTATGAAGATCTCCCGCAATGCTTGAGTCTGGAATCTCACGTTTGATTTCGGTGCGGATTTTTGCGCTCAGCTTCCTGATGTTTTCATCGTCAGGTCTGAAATTCTCAAGCGCAACGGCGCTAGCTATTAAGAGCGGAAGTGAAAAAGTTCCGTAAGTTCGGCGCACAGCCGAAATGTGGGGGAGAGGGTTCTTCCAGTTGGCGGCATCTCCTAATGCAACAACTGCAACACCGGCCGGACCTTCCCATGATCTGGAATCGAAGACTGCGCTGCTCCATTTTTCAGGTAAAGGTACGCGGCTACCAGAAGCGGTGGCATCAACTGCAATCAATAGATCTTCTGGCAATTGCTCAGGCACTTTATTGATTACACCAGTTTCACCATTTGCTAATTGAAATGAAAGCACCGAGTTGGGAGTTAATTTAACTTCTGAAAAATCTAACGCTCCGTCGGGAGAGAGCGGAATAATTTCTGAGTGTCCTTGGTGCGATCTCGCCGTTGCAATTACACCTGATCTATCGCCAGCACCGTAGAACAACTTTCGTTCCGGCGCTAAGAAACCTCCCAGGCAGAGAAAGTATCCGAGCCCAACTTCTCCCGTGATCTCGATTTGATCTGCTTTTAATCCTAAATTTGCAGCGAGGGATTCGATAGCGCTGGTTCTTAGCTGGGCGGCGCGACTTGGTGATTGGCCTATCTTTTTGGGGTCGGCCCAACCACTGTCCATTGCAGCAACCAAGGCTTGCGCGGCAAGGGAATTGAGTGCTGTCTCTGATTGGAAGTTTCCTGTGACTCGTACCACCCAGCGAACGCTACTAGCCAATGCGACTAACTCCGAATTAGCCGACTATCCTTAACCTCATGTCCGCCCATAAACGCTCGCGTGCTCTGGTACTTCTAGCCGTTCCACTAACTCTTCTCTTAAGTGGCTGCTCAAAGGTCTCAGGTCTTGGTTATGAGGAAGGCCTTTCAAGCGTAAATGAAATTTCGCTTTCGCTTTGGCAAGGCGCATGGATCGCTGCTGCCGTTGTCGGCGTAATTACATTTGTTCTGATTATCTGGCCAGCGATTTTCCACCGCGCTAAAGCAAGTAAAGGTGAATTTCCAAAGCAGACTCAGTACAACATTCCAGTTGAAATTGCGTACACGATTATTCCGCTAATCATCGTTGCAGTTCTCTTTTATTACACCGCGGTCAAGCAAGAGAAGATCGTCGAAAAGACAAGTAACTACAAGCACGAGATCACAGTCAATGGTTTCCAATGGTCATGGCAGTTCGGTTATCCAGAAGCTGGTCCAAAAGCGCTGGTTACCGGAACTCCAGCGCAGCCACCAACTTTGGTAGTACCTGTTGGTGAGCGAGTCCGCTACACAATCGAATCAAATGATGTGGTTCACGGTTTCTGGATTCCAGCGTTTATGATCCAGATGCAGAATCTTCCGGGCGTCACAAATAGCCTCGAATTCACCGCAAATAAAATTGGAACTTATCCAGGACGATGCAACATTCTCTGCGGTCGCAATCACGCACAAATGCTCTTCACCGTAAAGGTTGTCTCAGTTGCTGACTACAAGGCTTATATCGAAACTCTGAAGGCGAGCGCAGCATGACCACTTATGCAGAACGTCCAACGATAAATCCAGTAGGTGCGCAACCATCGGCCAAAGGTAAAAACTTTGTAAAGTGGATTACTTCAACTGATCACAAGACGATCGGCTATATGTATCTGATGGCCACCTTTGGCTGGTTCCTAGTAGGCGGCCTATTGGCGCTCTTTTTGCGTGCTGAGCTAACTCGCCCAGGAATGCAGTTCTTAAGTAACGAGCAGTACAACCAGATTTTCACAATGCACGGAACGATCATGTTGCTGATGTTTGCAACCCCGCTGTTCGTTGGTTTTGCAAACGTAATCATGCCGCTGCAAATCGGCGCTGCAGATGTGGCCTTCCCTCGCCTTAACATGCTTTCGTTCTGGCTATTTATGTTCGGAAGTATTACCGCAGTCGCAGGATTTTTAACTCCTGGAGGCGCTGCATCATTTGGATGGACCGCCTACGCACCTCTTGCCAACTCAACATATTCACCAGGAATTGGTGGAGATCTTTGGGTAATCGGTCTGGCCGTATCTGGTCTCGGAACAATTCTGGGCGGCGTTAACTTCATTACAACGATCTTCACAATGCGCGCGCCAGGTATGACGATGTTTCGTATGTCGATCTTCTCTTGGAACGTTCTCTTAACTTCTATTTTGGTACTGCTTGCCTTCCCTCCATTGGCAGCAGCTTTATTGGCGCTCGAATCCGATCGTCTCTTTGGTACCCATATCTTTGATCCGGCCAACGGTGGCGCCATGCTCTGGCAACACTTGTTCTGGTTCTTTGGACACCCAGAGGTTTATATCTTGGCGTTGCCATTCTTCGGAATTGCAACTGAAATTTTGCCGGTCTTTAGCCGCAAACCAATCTTCGGTTACAAAGGTTTGATCGCTGCAACTATCGCAATCTCAGCGCTATCAGTTGCAGTATGGGCGCACCATATGTTTGCCAGCGGTCAAGTACTGCTCCCGTTCTTCTCGTTTATGACGTTCTTAATCGGTGTTCCGACGGGCGTTAAATTCTTTAACTGGATCGGCACTATGTGGCGTGGCCACGTAACCTTCGAAACTCCAATGCTCTGGGTTATGGGCTTCCTCGTCACCTTCTTATTTGGTGGAATCACCGGAATCATCTTGGCCTCACCTCCGATGGACTTCGCAGTATCCGCCTCTTACTTCGTTGTAGCGCACTTCCACTACGTTCTCTTCGGAACCGTGGTCTTTGCAATGTTTGCCGGTTTCTACTTCTGGTGGCCAAAGATGACTGGTCGCATGCTCAACGAACGCCTTGGAAAGATTCATTTCTGGACCCTCTTCTTCGGCTTCCACACAACATTCTTAATTCAACACTGGCTCGGCATTAAGGGCTTCCCACGTCGCTACTCTGATTACTTAGCAACAGATGGCTTCACTGGAATGAATATGATCTCAACAGTTGGCTCTGCACTTTTGGCGCTGTCGATGATTCCGTTCTTTGTAAACGTTTGGATTACCCGCAAGTCACCGCTAGTTAATTGCGACGATCCTTGGGGTTATGGCTCATCTCTTGAGTGGGCGACATCTTGCCCTCCACCTCGCCATAACTTCTTGACGATGCCACGTATTCGCTCAGAACGTCCGGCATTTGACCTGCATCACCCACACGTGAAAACGGAAGGCCACTAATTACATATGAAAACTAATTGGCAGCTCTTCGGTGGGCTTAGCGTTTTCTACGTATTGATGTCGATCGTGTACTACTACGTTGGCGGCGAGGCGGTCGGTATCACCGGCATGATTCTTGCCGCTTGCTTGGCGGGCATGGTTGGTTTCTACGTCTGGTTTACCCAAAAACGTATCGGCCAGTTGCTTCCGGAAGATCGCCTAACTGCAGAGATCGCAGATGGCGCAGGCGAACTAGGTTTCTATAGCCCTCACTCATGGTGGCCCCTGCCTGTTGCAGCCAGCTCAATGGCTTTAGGTTTATCTCTTCTAATCGGTTGGTGGCTGACACTTATCTCACTTGGTGCTCTGGTAATTAGCATCATCGGTTTTGTTACTGAGTATGAGAAGCCACTTCCCGATAACGCATCTCACTAAAGAACTTTTCTCACCTCTTAACTATGGAAAAAGTTCGCGCCGAAATTCTTGATACCGGCTCTGGCTTAGCAACTTCAGCTCGCATTGAAATCAGCGCACCCGCGAATGAGATCTTCAACTTAATTGCTGATCCCCGCTGCCATCATCTATTCGATGGTTCTGGCACGGTGCAGGGGAGTATCTCTGGTCCAACCCGACTGCATCTTGGAGCGAAGTTCGGAATGGCTATGAAGATCCGCTTGCCGTATCGAATTACCAATACCGTTGTGGCTTTTGAAGAAGGGCGCAAGATTTCTTGGTGCCACTTGATGAAGTGGACCTGGAGTTACGAGTTAGAAGAGTTAGCTAATGGCAAGACACGGGTAACTGAAACCTTCGATGCTCGAGAGGCTCCGTTCTTTGCAAAGAGATGGCTAAAGATGACAGGAGCCATGTCCTATAACCCAAAGTGGATTGCCAAGAGCCTGGTGCGTTTAAAAGCGATCTGCGAAACTAATTAAACGAGCAAAGAGTTTTAATTAGTGGTTCTCGATCTGCTTTAGATCTTCAGCAGTAGCCTTTGGAATCGCCACAGCATGAGCTCTGCTCATACGTGCACGTAACTTATTGGTGAGCGCCTTTGGACGACGCACGCCAGAGGCATCGTGTTCTTCAAGGGCTAGTGGCGGTACCTGTTCGTGCTGAGTCAATAACCAAGCCTTCTCAGGTGAGATTGGCTCGTGAACTTCCACGAATTCACCATGCGGCATCATTACCAAACGACCGGTCTCACGTCCGTGGAGTACGAGTTCGCGATCAGCGCGCTGTAGAGATAAGCAGAGGCGCTTGGTGATTACGAAGGCAAGTGGTGGAAGTACGAAGATGCCGATACGTGAGAACCACATGATCTGATTAATCGTTAGATCAAAGGTGGTTGCGATGATGTCGTTACCGCCGTTGATAAGCGCAACCAACATAAAGGTAATTGACATGACACCGAGCGCTGTGCGGTTTGGCGCATTGCGCGGACGATCAAGGAGGTGGTGTTCGCGTTTATCTCCTGTGATCCAACTTTCGATAAATGGATAGAGCGCCAAGCCGGTAAACAAAATTCCCGGAACAATCAACGCTGGAATCAAAATGTTCCAGGAGATTGTGTACCCAAAGATGTAACTCTCAAGTGGGGGAGCCATACGAACTAAACCGTCGAGCCAACCCATATACCAATCGGGCTGTGAGCCTGCCGTTACTTGTGCGGGCGTATATGGACCGAACAGCCAAACCGGGTTGATCGATGCTACTGCGCCAAGGAATGCTGTTACGCCGAAGACGATGAAGAAGAATCCACCCGCTTTCGCCATATAAACAGGAAGAAGTGGATAACCAACAACATTCTTCTCGGTGCGACCTGGACCAGGATATTGCGTGTGCTTCTGGTACCAGACCAACATCAAGTGGACTGTAATCAGAGCAAGGAAGGCGCCTGGCAGAAGCAGAACGTGCACTGTGTAGATGCGTGGAATGAATGCTTCGCCGGGGAAGGCGCCACCGAATGCAAAGAATGCAAGGTATGAACCAACAACAGGTAAGGCTTGAATGATCGCTTCAGCGATACGGATACCAGTTCCTGAAAGCAGATCATCAGGTAGTGAGTATCCAAGGAAGCCTTCAACAATTCCGAGAGTAAGAAGACCAACGCCGATGATCCAGTTAAATTCACGAGGCTTACGGAAAGCGCCAGTGAAGTAGACGCGCATCAAGTGCACAACCATGCCGGCGACAAAGATCAACGCAGACCAGTGGTGGATCTGGCGCATTAACAACCCGCCACGAACCTCAAATGAGATATCCAAAGTCGATGCGTAAGCTGCAGACATCTCGATACCTTGGAGCGGTTCATAGCTACCGTCATAGATAACTTCGCGCTGTGAAGGGTCAAACCAGAAAGTTAAGTAAGTTCCAGAGAGAAGCAAGATGATAAATGAGTAGAGAACAATTTCTCCGAGCAGGAAAGACCAGTGATCCGGGAAGACTTTAGTTAAATTCTTCTTCATCCATTTGGCAGCGCCAGTTCTTTCATCAACGTAATTAGCTACGCTGCCTGCGATTCGTTCACGTGCCGTCATGCTGAGCGCCCCCAAAAGCTTGGTCCTACAGGTTCGTTAAATGGATTCTGTGCGACTAAGTATCCCTCGGAATCTACTGTTATCGCGAGTTGAGGCAGTGGGCGAGCGGCTGGTCCGAAGATTACCTTTGCGGCGCGCGTCACATCGAAAGTCGATTGGTGGCATGGGCAGAGCAGGTGCTTGGTTTGTTGTTCGTACAAAGCAACCGCACATCCCATATGTGAGCAAATCTTGGAGAAAGCGATGATGCCTTCATGGGTCCAGGAAAGTCGTTCCGCATCCAAATTAAATTCTTCGGGACGAAGGCGAATCAGCAAGACCGCATCTTTAGCGATATCTGAAAGTTTGCGATGTGTTCCGGGAGCGACTGCAGGAAGTGTTTGAGCAACGGCGCCAACTTCGAGATCTTCAGGGCGGATCGGACGATCACCTGGATCAGTAACTAGGCGAGTGCCCTTCTTCCAAGAAGTCATCTTCTGTTTCTCATCTGGAAGTGGACCGAGATCGCCCAAGAGAATTAGTGGAGAAAGACCAACGAGCCCAAGAGAAAGTCCGAGTGTGCGCTTGATTAATGAGCGACGGCCAAGACCGGCAGCAGCAGCGCCCTCTTTTGCGGACTTTACAAACTCAGCGCGATCTTCATCTGGAGAACGAAATTCGTGGCGTTGGATTACTACTTCTTCATCAGGCATCAAAGTCTTAGCCCAATGGATCGCGCCCATTCCGATAAAGAATAGAGATGCCGCTAATCCAAGACCAAGGAAAAGCTGGTGTGCGTTAGTACTGCCAAGAACTGGAAAGAAGATAAAGACATCTTGTGGGATGAAGAGATATGAAGCGATTAACAGAATTGTTCCTGCTGCAGATAAGAGAAAGAGAATCGCTACCTGACGTTCGGCTTTCTTAGCAGCTAAGGGATCAATATCTGCACGGCGAGGAGTGTGCGCTGGTAAGCCAGGATCCTTTAAAGGTTCGATTTCATTCGACATATTTTCTTATCTCGCCTTCATCGCTAGCCAGACTGCAACACCTACAAGCAGTCCGAGTCCAAGAGTCCAAGCCAATAGCCCTTCAGTAACTGGGCCAACGCGACCGAGCGCGGCGCCACCAAGTTGTGGTTCTGCTTCAGCTGCTTTTATCCATTTGATAATTGAAAGTTTTTCTTCAGGTGTAATCGTTTTGTCAGAAAACACTGGCATTGATTGCGGACCGGTGATCATCGCTTCATAGATATGGCGTGGTGTAACGCCCATAACTGTCGGCGCATACTTTCCGCGCGTCAACGCTCCACCTTGACCTGCATAGTTGTGGCACATGGCGCAGTTGGTGCGGAAAAGTTCTCCACCTTCAGCAACGGATCCATCACGTTCATAGTTCAAAAGTTCTTCACCAGGAATTTCTGGACCTGGAGCTAGGGAAGCAACGTATGCAGCAAGCGCTTCAACTTCGCGTTCGTTATACAGCGGCGCCTTGCGCATTGCCTGTTGGCTCATATCTGCCATCGGCATACGACCTGTAGCAACCTGGAAATCAACTGATGCTGCGCCCACGCCAATTAGCGACGGCGCAATTGCGGCGCCTTCTGCGTTAAGGCCGTGGCAAGATGAACAACCCTTTAGGAAGATCTGCTTTCCTTCTTCAATCAGCGCGCTTCTTTCAGCCGCGGTAATTGGCCCGCTAGTGGCTGCGCCAGCTACTGAGAATGTCGTCCCGATCGAAAGGAGTGCAAGCACCAAGAGAACTGGCGCTACTGCGCGGTGTCTACGAAAACGTGAGAGGCGTTTCAAGTTATCTTCCATTTCTTTCGATTGTGTTCATTCTTAATTACTTAATCAGATAGATAGCGGCGAAGAGAGCGATCCATACAACATCTACGAAGTGCCAGTAGTAAGAGGCGACGATCGCGGTTGTTGCTTGGTTATGGGTAAAGCGACGGGCCTTTGCAACGCGAATCATTACGATCAAAAATGCAATCAATCCGCCCGTTACGTGCAAACCGTGGAAACCAGTCGCAAGATAGAAGACTGAGGTATAGGCATTTGTAGATAGCGCCAAACCTTCTTGCGTTAGATGTGCGTATTCATAAACCTGACCTGCGATAAAGAAGGCGCCCATCAAGAATGTTAGAGAGAACCATTCGCGCATTCCCCAAGATTTAACGTTGAGCAGCGAACCAGTGCGCTTAGCCTGGAAACGTTCTGCAGCGAATACACCAAACTGACAGGTGACTGAAGAGAGAACCAGGATTGTTGTATTGAATGCTGCGAACGGAATATTTAAAACCTCTGTCGATTCCAACCAAATTTCTGGGCCTTGAACAGAGCGTGTAGTGAAATACATTGCAAAGAGCGCCGCAAAGAACATCAATTCGCTAGAAAGCCAGACGATCGTTCCGACCGCCACCATATTGGGACGATTTATATTGTGATGGGCGGCAGTTGAAGAGCTGGTCATGGGGCAAGTATCCCTGAAAGTGGGCTTACCTACCTAGTTCTACGCATGGTTCTGACACTCAAAATGGCCTACTTTTTGGTGAAACGGGTCACGCATTTCCACCCTAAAACTGGCTGGGAAATCTCGCGGCTTTGATTAGACTTCACCTCATGAGTTCTCCTCAAAAGCCGATCATCGTTGTTTACTCCGATGATTCAGCGGTGCGCCAGGCAGTTGTTGCCGCTTTGGGAAAGAAAGTCGCCGGCGATCTCCCAGAACATCAGATTGAAGAATTCGCTACTGGAGCCGCACTTCGTTCCTACGTAGATCGTAAGAGCGTTTCGGGAAATCTCCGCGCTGATCTATTTATCTTAGATGGAGAGGCAGTCCCCGAAGGCGGTATGGGAATTGCCCGCCAGTTAAAGGATGAAATTTTTAACTGTCCGCCAGTTCTTTTGATTACGGGCCGACGTGAAGATGCTTGGCTGGCCGCTTGGTCTCGCGCTGAAGCCAGTGTGATCCATCCGATCGACCCATTTACTCTCGCAAATACCGTTGCGAACTTAATGCGCACTCGCGCAATTGCTACTGCCTAACTCATTAGCGAAGGCCACAAAGAAATGAGCTCACTCGACTGGGCGGGTGCCATCACTAAATTAGAGAGCGGTCTTGATCTTCTTCCCGAAGAGGCGCAATCTGTGATGCGTGAAGTCTTAGAAGATCGCGCCGACAAGGAAATTCTGAAGAGCTTTCTGATTGCGCTAAAAAATAAAGGCGAGACTCCAGAGGAAGTCGGAGCACTTGTCGAGCAGATGTATCAATTTTGCGCTCCGATCACAATTACCGAGCGCGCTGTAGATACCGTCGGCACTGGTGGGGATGGTGCACACACCATAAATATTTCAACTACCGCCGCAATCATTGCAGCGGCAGCAGGCTCAAGAGTTGTTAAGCACGGTAACCGAGCAGCCTCATCAAAATCTGGAGCTGGAGATCTGTTAGAGGCTCTCGGAGTGGCGATCGATTTGGATGGAGCAAAAGTCGCACAAACTGTTTCAGAACTCGGAATCGGTTTCTGCTTTGCACCAATTTTCCACCCGGCGATGCGTTTTGCAGCGCCTGCGCGGAAAGAATTAGCTACAGCTACTGTCTTTAACATTCTTGGTCCGCTAGCAAATCCAGCGAAGCCAAAAGCGGCGGCGATCGGCGTAGCCAATGACCGGATGCACTTGGTGATGGC
>JAIYCF010000114.1 GCA_027488165.1 Streptomycetaceae bacterium | reverse complement strand
TTGGGAGGTGAATCAGCAACCGCGATTTTGCAGTATTACTACACCGGCACCATGGTCGAGACAGTTACCGATACTCAAATTCTTAGAATCAACATCGGTAACTTGCTTACCTCTGCCAAGTTTAGAAGTGATTCAAAAGGCGCAGTCCTGCACTTGTATGAGGGCGATTTAGGTGAAACGCAAACCGCTACGCCACTACTTACCTTTCCAAGTAGGACTTTCTTAAATTTAAACTTAGTTGATGGCTTGATTGCAATTAGTACAACCCGCGGAAGTACAACCAAGGCAATCACAACAGGGAGCACCTTTACTTTACGTTGGTCGGGAACTCGTTATCAGGAAGGCCCACTAACGGTTTTATCTGTAACTACCGCTGGTGTCACCAAGCTTTATCGTCACGGTCAGATTTCACTTAAGGTAATAAGAGATAAAACTTTGGGAAAGCGGATAGCGCTAATTAACTCCGTGCGCTTGCAAGATGAGTATCTGTGGGGGATTGGCGAAGTACCTTCATCTTGGCCAACGCAAGCGCTCGAAGCGCAAGCGATCGCATCTAGAACATATGCATATGCAAAATCCACAAAGATTCGTTCAGCTTGTGATTGCCATTTATACGCAACGATCAGTGACCAGACCTTTGCCGGTTATTCAAAGGAGAGCGAACCAAGATTTGGGGAAATTTGGAAGGCGGCGGTTAACCGAACTGCCGGATCGATAATTACCTACGAAGGCCGGCCAATTACCGCTTACTTCTCGTCTTCATCTGGTGGCACGACAGAAACTTCAGAACATGCTTGGGGTACGGCAACTCCTTACACAGTTAGCGTCCCTGATAGCGCCAGCGTTGACGCCACCCTTAATCCACGTTTTGCTTCATGGACCAGAGAGATATCTCAAGCAGTAATTGCCCAAGCATTTGCCTTGCCAGATGTTATTTCGTTAGCGGTTCTCTCGATTAATCCAGCAGGTTCTGTTGCTCTGATTCAAGCGATTAGCTCTGATGGATCATTTGCCGTGCTTCGTGGTGAAACTTTTAGAAGTCGCAGCAAACTACCTTCAGCGTGGTTTTCTTTAAGATAATTTTCAAATTAATTTGCGTGCAGGATGGAATTCAATCCACCCCAAGTGCCGGTGCGCATTACAACTTCTAAACCACCGCTTAGAGAATTACGACGGAATAGCAAGTTGTTGGCACCAGATAGAGATGCAGCTTTAACGATTTCACCATCTGGAAGTTTTACCTTTGACGCCGCGGTTATATAAGTTCCTGCTTCAACCACGCAGTTATCTCCGAGTGAAATCCCAAGTCCTGAGTTAGCTCCTAGCAAACACTTTTCGCCAACTGAGATAACTTCTTTACCGCCTCCACTTAAGGTTCCCATGATTGAAGCGCCACCACCGACATCGCTTCCGTCACCTACAACGACGCCTGCTGAAATTCGACCTTCCACCATAGAAGTTCCTAAAGTGCCGGCGTTAAAGTTAACAAATCCTTCGTGCATAACGGTTGTTCCGGGTGCTAGATGTGCACCAAGTCGTACGCGATCAGCATCTGCAATTCGAACGCCAGAGGGAATTACGTAATCAACCATGCGTGGGAACTTATCGACACCAAACACAGTTATATGACCATATTTATTTCGTAGCGCTCCGCGAATTGATTCGAAACCTTCAACCGCGCATGGGCCAGCAGATGTCCAAACTACATTGGCCAGTAGACCGAAAATTCCATCCATTACCGCGCCATGTGGCTTGATTAAGCGATGTGAAAGCAAATGCAGGCGCAGGTATGCATCGGCAGCACTTGCTGGCGCTACGTTGAGATCGATTTCGATTGAAACAATTTCGCGTCTAACTTTTCTAACTTCATCGACTCCGACAAGTTCGTTTAGCGCAGCGGATACTTTTGTAGCGCTCGTACCTTGTGTTGATCCTAGAACTGGCTCTGGGAACCAGACATCTAAAAGTGTTTCTCCAGAATATGTTGCGATTCCGTGGCCAGATGCCAGATGCGGCGAATTATTTGAAGCAGACATGCGATAAGCCTAACCCCTATTCTTTGCCACATGCGTATCGCCGTTTACTGTTCTTCATCAACTGCCATCGATCCCAAATACATCGACCTGGCGCATTCGTTAGGTGCAGGAATCGCTGCTCGTTCTTGGGAATTGGTCTCAGGCGGCGGACATATCTCGGCAATGGGAGCGGTGTCCCGCGGTGCACGCGAGAGCGGTGGCAAAACTATCGGAGTCATCCCGCAGCGCTTAGTGGATATTGAATTTGCAGATAAAGAGTGCGATGAACTGCACATCGTGGATTCTATGCGCAATCGCAAAGCAATGATCGAAGATCTCTCAGATGCCTTCATCGCCTTACCTGGTGGAATCGGAACGCTGGAAGAGCTCTTTGAAATTTGGGTAGGTCGGTTCCTAAAGTTCCATAACAAGCCTGTAATTGTCTTGGATCCTTACGATTTGTATGCACCCCTTGCCACTTTAATTGACCATCTAGAAGAGCATGGTTTTGTAAAGCCCGGACAACGAGAGCTTCTACATTGGGCAAAGAACGTTGATCAAGCGCTAGATATAGTTACCAATAACTCAAGTAGTAAGTAGCGTAATCAAATGTCTAACACACTTCGCATCACAATAAACCTGCCATGTTCTCAAGAGCGAGCGTGGGCAGCGATTGCTGATTGGGAATCACAAGGTAATTGGATGTTGCAAACTAAAGTTTGGGTGACTTCACAAATTCGTGAAGGTGCTGGTACTTCGATCTCAGCATTTACAGGTCCGCTCTATAAGTTCTATCCGAAGTTTTCTTCGCTCGGGCTCTTGGACACGATGGTTGTAACAAAGTGGCAGCCACCAGAAATTTGCGATGTAGTGCATACGGGAAAAATTCTTAAAGGAACCGGTTCATTTGTACTTTCGCCGATTAACTCGACATCAACAAAATTCAATTGGTCAGAGACGATCGAGTGTTCTCGCTTAAAGTTTCTAGCAATCGCTCCCTTTCTCTGGGTTGGGGTGAGAATCTCTTTGGCTCGCCTCTCCACATCACTGCGCCCACGCGAGTAACCTTGGGTCTATGACTGCGCCCCTTACCTTGGCCGAGGCCTTGGCGCAGTTACCCGAGGAAGAGCGAATCATCCTTTCGCTTCACTACCTTCGCCAGATGGCAGTCGGCGATATAGCCACCCTTTTAGGTGTTCCTGAAAAATCGGTCTCAACGGTGATGGCCTCGGGAAAATCTCGCATTACCGCCCTGCTCGGAATGGGCTAATTCAACCTCCGATTTCATACTCAGCCAGTTCTGCGAGATACTTCTCCTCTTCAGTAACCAGCGGCGCAATCTGGCCGACATTTAAGTATCAAAGGAGTTCTCCCCATGGCAGCCATGAAACCTCGTACCGGTGATGGACCCATGGAAGTAACCAAGGAAGCCCGCTCCCTAGTTATGCGAATTCCTCTCGAAGGTGGCGGACGTCTAGTCGTAGAACTAAATCCGCAAGAAGCAAATAACCTCAGCGCCGCCCTTGAAGCAGCTGTAGCACTTATCAAGAAGTAAGTAACTCTTGTGCTCCAGCCGATCGCTGTAGACCCCAAATCAATATCAGATGCGCTCGCTGATGCGCAATCAATTGCCATCGGATTTACGCAAGTCATTAATTCTTCGAATAAATCCTCGGATAGCGAAGAAAAGCCGGAATACAAATTCCCATCGCATCTGCAGTTGGCCGAAAAGCTAGAAGAAATTTTTGAGATTGACCTGCGCGATGAGTTGGCGTTCTTTGCAGCAACCGGAAAAGCTGGAGAAATTTTTGAAATTCCCGTTTCAGCAAAGCAATTCTCTGCCGATCGAATTCTCTTAGTTGGGCTTGGAGATGAAACAACTTCGGCGATGCGACAGGCAGGCGCCGCACTTGGAAGAAAAGGTCGAGGGAAAGCGGTAACAATCGCATCTCTCTGCGCATCAAATGACGAGCAGTTAAAAGCCTTTGCTATCTCAGTTCAACTGGGCGCCTACATTTGGACGCAGAAAACTGGACCAACGCAAGAGATCCCACTCTTTCTTTTCCATACAGATACCCCCTCGGTGATTAAAGATGCAGCAACTATCGCAAACGCTATTTCTCGCACGAGAGATTTGATTCATACCCCATCAAATATCAAGACTCCACTCTGGTTGGCTGATGAAGCAGTAAAGATCGCCGCTGATAGCGGACTAGAAATAAAAGTATTAGCAGGTAAAGATTTAGCAGAATTTGGTGGTTTACGTGCAGTTGGAAACTCATCACCTAAGCCTGGACCTCGTTTCGTTCAAATTTCATATTACCCAAAAGGTAAGAAGAAATCAGCAGGAATACTTCCGCACGTTGTAATTGTCGGTAAAGGAATAACCTTTGATACCGGTGGCGTATCACTAAAGCGTCCCTATGAATTTATGACGGCGATGAAATCAGATATGGCTGGCTCCGCTGCAGCGTTAGGCGCTATCTCTGCACTTCCATATTTCCAGCCACAAGTGCAGGTAACAGTTTTGATGATGCTCGCAGAAAACGCGCTATCTGGCACATCGCAGCGCCCTAGCGATGTCATTACACACTACGGCGGCAAGACCGTTGAAGTATTAGATACAGATGCTGAAGGTCGACTAGTTCTCGCCGATGGATTGGCTTACGCCGATATAAATTTAAACCCCGATTACCTAATTGATATTGCAACCCTTACCGGCGCAGCAACTCTTGGCTTAGGTAGACAACATGCGGCGATGTACACGCGAGATGAGAAAGTTGCTAAGAGTTTTTCAGAAGCCGGGGACCGATCTGGTGATCGCGTATGGCATATGCCACTTGTAGATGACTACAAGGAAGCGCTGGAAAGCCCAATTGCAGATTTGAGCCACATCACATCTAAGAAACATTTCAGCGCCGGTTCAGTTACCGCGGCGCTCTTCCTAGAGCACTTTGCCGGAAATCGCACCTGGATTCACTTTGATATTGCAGGAGTTGCGCGCAGCGAAAGTGATTCTGGAGAAAACCCTAAAGGCGGTACTGGTTTCGGCGTGCGTTTACTCATCGAATGGCTAACATCTCTCTCATGATGATTGACCCACATTCATATGCGGAGAGCTTTATCTCTGAAGATGAAGTCAAGAAGAGTGCTCGTGCGCGCGGTGAAGAAATTGGCGTCATCGATGCGACAACTGGCGCAGGCGCATACTTAAAACATTTAGCACATAACCTTTCTGCACAGTCAGTAGTCGAGATCGGTACTGGCTCAGGAGTTGGCGCGCTTTGGGTTTTAGAAGGAATGTTGGCAAGCGGAACGCTGACTTCAATTGATGATGAAATGGAACATAGCAATATCGCAAAAACTGCTTTTCAGGATGCACAAATTGCTCCAGCAAGATTTAGATTGATTACCAATCCGGTTATGGATGTAATGAATAAACTCGCAGATCGCGCTTATGACCTAGTTATCTTCCGCCATAACCCAGAAGACTTGCCGTATGCAATTACCGAAGCACATCGCATCTTGCGAAGCGGTGGAGTATTTGTAATCGATAATTTCTTTGGAGGCTCAAAAGTTTCCGATCCGGCACAGCGTGATCCGAAAACCGTAGCGCTTCGTGAATCTGGGAAATCCTTGAAAAACGAGTCAGAGAATTGGGTGGTTTCACTCATACCAACTGGCGATGGTTTGTTACTAGCAACTAAGTTATAGGAAGATGGCGTAATGACTTCTCCAAATATTGGACCATGGTGGGTTCCGGCATCGCGCAACGGAAAAGCTAATTTCATCACTCGCTCTAATGCAATTCTTCTCGCCTTTGTCGCCGGTCTTGTAGGTGCAATTTTTGGCGCATCATCTTCAGGTTCGCTATTTGGCCAATCAATTAACCTATCTCGCGTAACTAATTCGGTGGAGCGAGCACCTGGATCAGTAGCCGATTTGGCGCAGCGCGTTATTCCATCTGTAGTTTCCATTGAGGCAAGCTCCCGAGATGGTGGCTCAACCGGTACAGGATTTGTGATCGAAAGCAACGGATACATCCTGACCAATAACCATGTTATTTCCGAGGCCGCAACCAATAATGGCGATATAGATGTAACTCTCAATAACGGCCAGAAGTTTGTGGCGAAGATTGTTGGAAGAGATGCTTCGTACGACTTAGCAGTAATAAAGATTGCAACAACTGGTTTAACCGCTCTTCAATTGGGAGACAGCGACAAAGTTGCAGTCGGCGATTCGGTGATTGCAATCGGATCACCTCTTGGACTTTCTGGAACGGTAACCCTCGGAATCATTAGCGCTAAAGATCGCGCTGTAACTGCTGGTGAAACTGGTAGCGATAATTCATTTATCAACGCGCTTCAAACTGATGCGGCGATTAACCCTGGAAATTCAGGAGGACCACTGATTGATTCAACGGGAGCGGTAATTGGAGTTAACTCGGCGATTGCAACTCTAGGTTCATCATTTGGATCACAATCCGGATCTATCGGCCTTGGTTTTGCAATTCCAATTAATCAAGCTCGCAAGACTGCAGATCAATTGATTAAGAACGGCAAGGCGACTTATCCAGTCCTTGGCGTATCTATCGACATGCAATTTGAAGGTGATGGCGCACGAATCGCTACAAACGATAAAGCGATCCTGCCAGGTGGACCGGCCGCAAAGGCTGGGCTCAAAGCCGGAGATCTCATTACTAAATTCGATGGCCGAACAATTAGCACCTCAGAAGAGTTGATTGTGGCTATTCGCGCAAAGAGCGTCGGAGATAAAGTGCCGCTTACTTACATTCGAAACGGTGTAACTGCGACTACTACTGTGACTTTGACCGCGGGCAAGTAGCCGGCGAGAAGATCTTTGATTAAAGAGTAGTATCAACAACTATGTTCTTCGATTTCGGCGCCGGTGAGATATTTGGTTTGGGAGTTCTCGCGGTAATTTTAGTTGGACCAGAGCGCCTTCCACAGCTTGCCTTAGATGCGGCAAGGCTGATTAAGAAGGTCAGGGCAATGGCGACTAATGCAACTACCGAGTTACGAGAAAATCTTGGACCAGGCTTTGAAGATCTCTCTCCTTCAGATTTACGTCCGAAGACATTTATTAAAAAACATATTGCAAACGCTTTAGAGGAAGTTGATGCGGAAGAGAAAGCGCCGAAGTTCAAAGCCAAGATTGATCCAGACCTGCCATGACCAACTCCGCTGAGTTGCTGGAGCAAGTTAACGCTGCGCTAGCAACCGTCTCTGATCCTGAACTCCATCGCCCGCTTCCAGAACTCGGAATGGTGGAAGCGGTAGAAATTACTCAAGGCGTAGCAAAGTTAAAGATTCTATTAACTATTTCTGGTTGCCCTATGCAAGATAGATTGCGCGGCGACATTACGGCTGCGGTATTGAAAGTATCAGGGATTTCAACCGTAGAAGTTAACTTCGGTGTTATGAATGAAGAACAGCGCAACAACGTAAAGAAGTTGTTACGTGGCGGCCGTGAAAAATTTATTCCATTTGCGCAGCCCGAATCACTTACTCGAGTTATTGGTGTTGCCTCCGGAAAAGGTGGAGTAGGAAAATCCTCACTCACCACTAATTTGGCCGTTGCGGCAGCGCGTAAAGGTTTACGCGTTGGAATTTTGGATGCAGATGTATACGGCCATTCAATTCCTAGATTGATGGGGTTGATGGGGCAGCGTCCAACTGCGATTGATCAGATGTTTATTCCACTTGAGGCATACGGCGTAAAGGTTGTCTCAATGGAGATGTTTAAACCAGAGCGCGCCGATGCGGTTGCTTATCGTGGTCCGCTTCTGCACAGAGTGCTGGAGCAACTGTTATCTGATGCTTACTGGGGGGATTTAGATTTACTTTTAATTGATCTGCCTCCTGGAACTGGAGATTTGGCCATTTCACTCGGCCAGTTAATTCCTACATCTGAAATTGTGGTTGTTACGACTCCTCAGATTGCTGCCGCAGAAGTTGCAGAGCGCGCGGGACGAATTGCCCATCAAATTCATCAGCGGGTAGTTGGCGTCATCGAAAACATGTCAGCATTTCCATGTCCACATTGCAACGATGAGATTGCGCTATTTGGTGCAGGTGGCGGAGAAGAAACTGCGGCACGCTTATCTAACTTAGTCGGCAGTGACGTTGCGCTGCTTGGAAAAGTTCCGTTTAGTACTGAGCTTCGCACCGGGGGAGATGATGGAACCCCAATCGTAATTGCAGCGCCAGATTCTCCAAGTGCGCAAGCAATTTATGCGATCGCCGAAAAACTTGTTGTGCGTAGCAGTTCGCTACTTGGCGTCCGACTCGGGCTTAGCACGTAACTCTTTTACGAGATCTTCTAGTTCGCTACGCAAGAAATCGCGAGTAGCAACTTCACCAAGCGTTATTCGCAAGCTCGCTAATTCGCGAGTTAAATATTCGGTATCAGCTACTGAGCGGGCGTTCTGTGCACGATCTTCATTTAGGGAAATTCGATCGCGGTCAGCTTGACGATTCTGGGCGAGCAAGATCAGCGGTGCCGCATACGAAGCCTGCAGCGAGAGAATTAAGGTTAGAAAGATAAATGGATAGTCATCAAAGCGCAGATCGCGTGGTGCAAGCGCATTCCAAAGAACCCATGAAAGTACAAAGACCGTCATGTAGACCAAGAAGCGCGCCGTACCTAGAAAACGAGCAAAGCGTTCAGAGAGTCGACCAAAGACTTCTGGATCGTAATTTGGTCGGATAGAACGACGAGATTCGCGTGGCGTATCGAGGCCATTATTGCGAGGGCTGGTTGAACGTGCCATTAGCGCACCTCCTCTTCCATCTCTTTATCTAATTCAATATCTTCTTCACTAACTTCCGATCCCGCCACATCTGAGAGATTTAACTTAGGTCCAGTGCCGCGAGTTGAGTCGCGATGTTCCAGACGCCAGTTCTCAGGCAGCAGGTGATCGAGTACGTCATCGACAGTAACTGCGCCAAGCAAACGTTCATTTGCATCTACGACAGGTACGGATAACAAGTTATAACTAGCTAAGTATGACGAAACCTCATGCAGGGATGCGTTGGGATTTAACCCTTGCGTATCAGTATCAACAATGGAACCGAGCAAAGTTGAAGGTGGCTCGCGTAATAAGCGCTGATAATGGACCATTCCGATATAGCGCCCAGTTGGTGTTTCTAGCGGTTGGCGACAAACAAATACTTGAGAAGCAAGTGCAGGTGATACTTCACGTGCTCTAACGCTTGCTAGCGCATCCGCAACTGAATAATCAGCGCTCATGACAATCGGCTCGGTAGTCATCATTCCGCCGGCTGAGTAATCCTCATAGGTCATAAGTCTTAAGACATCTTCAGCATCTTCTGGTTCCATCAAATCGATAAGCGCTTGCGCCTTTTCTTCGCCAACTTCGCGCAATAAATCTGCAGCATCATCCGGATCCATTTCACCAAGAACATCTGCAGCTCGCTCACCTTCAAGTTCAGCCAGGAGCGCAACTCGTTCTGCTTCATCCATTTCTTGTAGAACGTCAGCAAGTCTTTCATCATCAAGTGCGCGTGCTACTTCTACGCGACGCTTTGGCGCAAGATCTTGAATAACGGCAGCAAGGTCGGCAGCGCGTAAATTGCTAATGGTGGCAAGTAAGTTAGTTACACCTTGGTTATGTTCAGGGAGAGCAAAACCAGTAACTTCTTCCCATTGCACAGTTGAAGTAGCGCCTTTGCGGCGAAGTCCGCTGCCCTTCTTCATAATGTGGACACGATTGATAAACCAATCACCGGTGCGAGTTTGTTCCATGCCCATATCTTCAACAACAACGGACTCGCCGCTCTCAATTAAATTGATTGAACGATCGATAAGTTCGCCAAGCACAAGCAACTCGCCAGCTCGTGATTCAAAGCGACGCATATTCACTAGGCCGGTAATAACAACTGCGCCAGATTCAATTGAAGTAACTCGGGTAATCGGAACAAAGACGCGACGGCGTAACGGAACCTCGACAACTAGGCCAAGAATTCGGGGAGGCTGATTGTTACTGCGCAGAGTTGCAACAGCATCACGAACTTTGCCAACTGGATCTCCATTTGGATCAAAGACTGCGGTGCCCGCTAGGCGGGCGATAAAGACTCGATTTATTTGGCTAACGCTCATTTTCGGCCTCCCTTCATAGGCTAAGGGTATCGGCTACCTTTACTTCCATGTCGCAGCCTTTATCTCGTGATAACCACACGCAAATTCCTGCGCGTCCAGATTTAATTCGCTTAGGGCTTGGAATTATCGGTATCGGAACATCAGGTCCGCTGATTGCGATGAGCGCAATGCCAGTGTTGACGTTGATCTTCTGGAGAAATCTAGGCGGATCGCTAATGACCGCGCCATTCGCACTTCGTCATCGAATTGATCGAGCAGGCGCAAAGTGGGCGATGTTTTCAGGAGTCGTTCTCGCACTTCACTTCATCGGATTCTTTCTTGCTATGCGAATGACAACAGTTGCAGCAGGAACCGCTCTTGTTGCACTTCAGCCAATATTTGCAGCGCTCTTTGTAAAGCTAACCGGTGGGGATATTCCATCCCGTGCCTGGATGGGAATGTTTGTTAGCTTTGGGGGAGTGCTTTTGATTTCTGGAGTAGATCTCCAGATTTCACTTCGAGCATTTCTCGGTGATATAGCCGCGATTATTTCTGCAGCGTTAGCCGCTGTTTATATGTTGGTTGGTTCAAAAGCACAACAGACTTTAGAAACATCGACCTACACAGCAATCTGTTATTTCTTTTGCGCCATAACTGCGCTGCCCATGGCGCTAATTGCAGGTAATCAGATTTTTAGCTTTGAAGCACGTGAATGGTGGATTCTTTTGGGACTGATTTTCGGCGCACAGTTTCTTGGCCACACCATGTTTAACTCTGTACTTAAGAGAGTTTCACCAGCCGTTGTTTCGTTGATTGTTTTCTTTGAAGTTCCAGTAAGCGCCATCCTTGCTATGTGGTGGATGGATCAACGTCCGCCTCTCGGTGTAGTGCCAGGCATCGTGCTAATTCTCTTTGGGTGTGCACTTGTAGTTCTACGCACACGTCCAACTAGCGCTTCAATTAAAGAGACAACCGAGTAATGATTGATCTACATACCCACACAACCGCTAGCGATGGCACCGATACGCCTTTCGCCTTAGTTAACAAAGCACTCTCTGCTGGAATTACAGTTTTAGGAATTACCGATCACGATTCGACTGCGGGTTGGGCTGAAGCAATCACCGCTGCCCGAAAACCAATCTCACTTGCTCTAGGCGCGGAGATTTCAACCTTAACTCTTGATGGAGTTAGCGTTCATATGCTTGGTCTTCTCTTCGATGGTGAAAATGAGCAGATGCAAACGATGTTGTCTGAGGCTCGAGATACGCGTATTCCGCGCATGAGAAAGATGATTGAACTACTTCAAGCCGACGGATACTCCATAACCATGGAAGATGTAATTAAGGCTAAGCCAGAAGGCGCAACGCTTGGTCGCCCGCACTTGGCAGATGCACTTGTTATGAATGCGATTGTTAAATCCCGAGATGAAGCATTTGAAAACCTTTTGCATAACGAATCAAAGTATTACGTAACGCATGCGACCCCCACCCCTGAAGTTGCAATCCAAACCATTAAAGCCGCTGGGGGAGTATCGATAATCGCTCATCCCATGGCTTCAAGACGCGGTGATGTGATTTCAACCGCTACCTTTTCTAACTTAGTTTCCGCAGGGTTAAATGGAATTGAAGTTGATCACCGAGATCAAACCGCTGCCGAACGGATAGAACTACGTAAAGTGGCAGTTGATTTGGATTTGGTAGTTACTGGTGCAAGCGACTATCACGGACTTGGAAAGCTAAATTCATTAGGCGAAAACCTCACTGATCCTGCACAATGGGAGCGCTTAGAATCGCTAGCAAGTCATCGAAGGGTAGTTACGCCATGAATATTGCTGAAGTCAGTACCTTAACCTTCTCTATTCAAGCATTTGTAACTCTCTTGGTGATTCTAGATCCGCCAGGAGCAACCCCAATATTTCTTGGTTTAGTTGCTGATAAGAGTAAGCGCGAACGAATTCAACTCGCCTGGCAGGCGGCGCTAGTTTCCTTAATTGTTATCGCCTTCTTCTCGATCTTCGGACGTTTCATTCTCGAATACATGAACGTTTCTATCGAGGCTTTGCAAGCCGCCGGAGGTTTATTGCTGCTCTATGTAGCGTTAGAACTTCTCACCGGTAGAGATATGGGCGGTACCGACGGTAAAGATAAAAACATTGCGCTCGTTCCACTTGGTACTCCGCTATTAGCGGGACCTGGAGCGATCGTGGCAACGATGATTTTCGTGCAGCAAATCGAAACTCCATCACAGAGCCTCGGCTTGATCGCAGCAGTTGTTGCAGTGCACGTTGTGATTGCTATTTCTCTTATGGCTTCTACAACAATCCTCGGAATCATTAAAGATTCTGGAGTCACGTTGCTCGCGCGTATTGCCGGCCTTCTGCTCGCAGCTATTGCAGTGCAGATGTTGGTAGATGCAATTAAAGCTTTCACCGCACAGTAGCGAACCAAAAGAAATTATGACTACCCAAATGCTTGAAGATCCTCGCGGACTTTTCTCACCTGAGACTATTACCTGGAAGATTCATTCTGACCCAGCGATGGCGGTAGGTGGAATTCGCGCCCTGTTACAACAGGCGCTACACCCAATTGCGATGGATGGCGTTGCCAAGAATTCAAACTTTCGTGAAGATGCCTGGGGCCGTCTACAACGCACTGGCGACTATGTTTCAACGATTACCTTTGGCGAACGAAGCGCCGCACAAGCCCTTGCAGCGCGGGTGCGAAAGATTCATTCAACTCTTGGTTTAGATGATCCACACCTTCTTCTCTGGGTCCATATGTCAATGGTTGATTCATTTCTCGATATTGCCCGTCGTTCTGGAATGGCCTTAAGTGATTTAGAAGCAGACCAATATGTTAAGGAAATGGTTTTATTTGCAGAGTTAGTTGGAGTTCCAACGGCTGATATTCCTGCAAATACAGCAGAGATGCAGATCTACTTTCAGAATATTGCTCCAGAACTCAGCGCATCCGATGATGCAAAAAGAGCCGCGCTCTTTCTCACTATCCCGCCGATGCCGAAGGCAGTTAGGTTTGCAACACCGGCAGCGCCTGCTTGGGCCTCACTCGCATTGCTTGCGGCAAGTTCACTTCCACAATGGGCGCGCAGACTTTATGGAACACCGCAGATTCCAGGGCAGAATCTAGTTACTGATATTTCTTTAAAGGCAGTTAGATCAACACTTGGAGTAATTCCTGATGCGCTACTTGCGCCCCCTGTCTATAAAGAAGCGTTGGCTCGCTGGAAATCTGTGGCCGCCTAATGAAGACTATTTCAATTGCCAACCCTGCAGGTGGCGTCGGAAAAACAACGTTGGCGCACTGCCTTGCCGTCGCATTTACCGAGTTCGGTAAGAAAACACTGCTCATTGATCTTGATCCTGCTGGAGCGCTGACTTTCCGTCTGGGTTTTGAGAATCCGCGTACTTCAATCGCAGATTTTCTAAATGGCAGCAAGGTAACTGATTCCAATTTGGTAACAACTTCAGAGAGATTTGATTTCATTCCGGCTGATTCACGTGTAGTTGCTAACTTTTCTGAAGATTCACTTACTAAAGTCTTATCTGATCTGCCCAAGAGTTATGACGTTGTCATCTTGGATCTACCTGGATCGCTATCCCAACCTTTAACTATGGCGCTTTCTGTATCTGAACTAGTTATCGTTCCTGTTAGAAATGACCTTCATTCCCTTAGAGGGTATTTGCAGATTAAATCTATTTCTGCAGAAGTAGAAGTCAAAGCTTTAGCTATAGGTGCAAATAACTTAATTGCTGAAGCAGAGTTGATTGACGAACCACTGCTCGAATCAAATGAGTTAGAAGCAGCTGCGGCCACTAAGGTATCTATCTTGACTCATGGCAAGGCAAGTGAAAGCGCAGAAAGCTTTAGAAACGTGGGTTATTCGATACTGGAAAAGCTAGGGCTTGAGTAGTTAAGAAGTAAATTTCTTGGTTCGAGTTCTGACTCGAGCAGTACGTTCTTCACTCTTCTCTTTTGCTGGCTTCTCTTTTGCCGCAGAGTATTTTGCAGGCTCTTTTCTTGCCGATTCGCTAACTGGTTTCGCTTTAACCATTCGGCCATTTGAGCCTGCTGGAATATTTAACATTTGATAGAGATGCTCTGATGATGAGTATGTCTCTTCCGGTTCGCCAAGGCCCAGAGTCAGCGCTGTATCGATCATCTTCCAGCGCGCTAATTCATCCCAGTCGACAAAAGTTACTGAGATTCCCTCTGCTCCTGCGCGCGCTGTGCGGCCGATTCGGTGAACGTAAGTCTTTTCATCTTCAGGGCATTGGTAGTTAATTACATGCGTTATTCCATCAATATCAATTCCGCGTGCGGCTACATCTGTTGCAACTAAGACATCAGATTTTCCGGCTTTAAAATCATTTAGCGCTTTTTCGCGCGCGCTTTGTCCAAGATCGCCATGAATCGAGGCGGCGCGGAAGCCACGTTCTGCCAAGTCATCTGATGTCTTCTGGCAGGTGCGCTTGGTACGGCAGAAGACAATGGTTGGTCCGCGGCCATCGGCCTGCAGAATTCGCGCCAACATTTCGATCTTGTCGAGAGCGTGTGCGCGTAGAACATATTGCTTGATGCGCGAGACAACCGCACCCTCATCTTCATTATCTTGAGTGCGAATATGAATTGGTTGATTCATGAATCTACGCGCTAGAGCGATGATATCTCCGGGCATAGTTGCCGAGAAAAGCATAGTTTGCGCGCGGTTAGGTGTACTTGTGAAGATCTTTTCTACATCTGGCAAGAATCCTAGATCTAGCATTTCATCTGCTTCATCTAGAACAACGCGAGAAACTTCTTTTAACTTTAATTGACCTTGGCGGTAGAGATCTAAGAGTCTGCCTGGTGTGCCGACCACAATTTCTACGCCTTTCTCAAGCGCTTCAATTTGTGGTTCAAAGGCGCGGCCACCATAAACAGCTAATGTACGAATTCCGCGGTTACCGGTTAACTCTTCAATATCTTTTGTAACTTGAACACAAAGTTCGCGAGTTGGAACAACAACAAGAACCTGAGGCATCCCTTTGGCAACGAGTGCATCCCACTCTTTATCAAGCGGTGCGATTACTCGTTCAATTAGGGGAATTCCGAAAGCGAGAGTCTTACCTGTGCCTGTCTTTGCTTGACCGATAACATCGCCATCGCCTAGAGCGATTGGTAAAACCATCTCCTGAATTGGAAAGGGAGATTTGAAACCATGTTCGGCAAGTGCCGCTTGAGTCTCAGGACGCAGCGGGAGATCGGCAAAAGTTATTGACACCTTAGAGAGCGCCGAAACCAACGCGACGATCAGTTGCGACGCCGATATCGACGAAGCCGATCTTGTCGCCAGCAACGATGATCTCGTGGCCACGTGAATCTTGAAGATTTAGGGAGGTACCGCCTGCCAACGCTGCAGCAACAGCGCTCTTCACCTCTGCGACAGAGGAGTTTGTCTCAAATACGAGATCTGCTGAAACATTTGCTACGGAGATACGCACTTGGGTTGCCGCGCCAGAATCACTCTTCTTTGTACTCATGTGCTTATCCTATCGGCAAATCCATCGATGAGATCTGCCAGAAATTGAGCGATGCCCTCGGTTAATTGCTTCCAGAGAGCGGGAATCCTGAAATTCCACGCCACATCAAATTCTCAACGAGTTCGACGGCTTGTTGTCTCGATAGTTTGCCATCGCGTTCCAACCAATGGCGAGCAGCTACTTGGACATAGCCAATTAGGCCTACGCCAAGGAGCATTGCGACATCTTTAGGAAGACCAGTGTCATTTGAAATTACCGCGCTGACCGCTGCTGCGCAATCGTAGGTCATTCGATTTAAGCGCTCACGAACTTGTGGTTCAACGCTCATATCGCTTTCAAATAGCAGGCGGAAAGCTTCGCCTTCATTTTCAATAAATTCAAAGTAAGCAACAACGGTTGCATGAACGCGCTTTGCATTATCTGGAGTTGAAGAAATCGCCTTCTGAATTTCGAATACTAGTGAATCGATATGAAGATCTAGAACGGCAAGATAGAGATCTAATTTAGATGGAAAGTGCTGATAGAGAACTGGCTTGCTGACATTGGCGCGATCTGCGATCTCGTCCATTGCAGCAGAGTGGTATCCAGCTGCAGTGAAAACTTCTAGCGCCGCGCTTAAGAGAATTGCACG
This sequence comes from Streptomycetaceae bacterium, assembly GCA_027488165.1. Taxonomy (GTDB): domain Bacteria; phylum Actinomycetota; class Actinomycetes; order Nanopelagicales; family Nanopelagicaceae; genus Planktophila. The sequence continues at coordinate 2,789 of JAIYCF010000114.1, read as the reverse complement.
ACGCTCATCGCGTGGCAAACGGGCCTTGTCGCCTTTTGAATTGATATCAACAGTAGTCATTGCGCATATCGTAGAGCCAATGCAGGTAATTGTGAAAGAGAGATACGCAGTTGATAGTCGTTTGCAGCAAGAAAGTTATCGAATTGGCACTCGGCCTACCGCTACGGCAGAATATCAACCATGACTTTGCAGCCTAATTCAATACCGCCATTGGTCTCGCCCGGACCTGCTCTAACTGTCGATGAAGTGCGCCGCTACAGCCGACATTTGATTATTCCTGATGTGGCGATGGCAGGTCAGCAACGGTTAATGAATGCCAAGGTGCTTTGTGTTGGAGCGGGAGGGCTAGGTTCGCCTGCGCTGATGTATCTAGCAGCCGCCGGAATCGGAACTCTCGGAATAGTTGAATTTGATACCGTGGATGAATCAAATCTGCAGCGCCAAATCATTCATGGGCAATCAGATATTGGAAAGAGCAAAGCACAATCTGCAAAAGAGAAAATCTCAGAGATCAATCCTTATGTAAATGTGATTACTCATGAAATTCGCCTCGATGTTACAAACGTTAAGGAAATTTTTGCGCAGTACGACATCATCGTTGACGGAACAGATAACTTCGCAACTCGTTATCTTGTAAATGATGCCTGCGTACTACTTAAGAAGCCATACGTGTGGGGTTCGATCTACCGCTTCGATGGACAAGCTAGCGTTTTCTGGGCTGAGTACGGACCTTGCTACCGCTGCCTGTATCCAGAACCTCCTCCTCCAGGAATGGTGCCAAGTTGTGCCGAAGGTGGCGTACTAGGAGTTCTCTGCGCAACTATCGGTTCAATTCAAACCACTGAAGCGATAAAGGTTATTACTGGAGTTGGTGAACCAATGGTTGGGTCGCTAATGGTTTATGACGCACTCGAAATGTCATTTCGTAAGGTGAAGATCCGTAAAGATCCTAAATGTCCGCTATGCGGAGACAAGCCAACTCAAACCGAATTACTGCCGGACTATGAAGCATTCTGCGGAACCCTTTCGGATGCTGCAGAAGTCGCGGTCAAAGATTCGACAATTTCAGTCTCTGAACTCAAATCAAAGATTGATGGCAAAGAAGATTTCTATCTCATTGATGTGCGTGAGCCAAGCGAGTTTGAAATCGTTCGAATCCCAGGTTCACATTTGATACCTAAGCAAGGTTTCCTAGACGGAACTGTTCTGGCAGATTTACCGCAAGATAAGCCAATTATTCTTCACTGCAAGAGTGGTGTTCGGTCGGCGGAATGTCTAGCAATACTTAAGGGTGCAGGATTTGCTGATGCCTCACATGTTTCAGGCGGAGTAATTGCCTGGGCCAAGCAAATAGATACATCGCTGCCGGTTTACTAATGAAGAGTTCATATCAGGGTTATCGCGTTTTATTAGTACACGCCCACCCGGATGATGAGACGATAAACAATGGCGCCACAATGGCGTTGTACGCAGAACTTGGTGCGTCTGTAACTTTAGTTACCTGCACGCGCGGTGAAGAAGGCGAAATTCTCGTTCCTGAACTAGCTCACTATGCGAGCAGCGCAGAAGATAAATTAGGTGAGCATCGAATTTCTGAGCTATCCGCTGCCATGAAGGAATTGGGTGTAACCGACTTCCGTTTCTTGGCAGAAGGAAAAAAGGTTTACCGAGATAGCGGAATGATGGGTACCGAACCTAATAACCGCCCCGATGTTTTTTGGCAGGCAGATATGGAAGAGGCAACTCAATATCTGGTCTCGGTGATTGATGAAGTAAAGCCGCACATTCTGATTACCTACGATGAAATTGGTGGATACGGCCACCCCGATCACATACAGGCACACCGCATTGCAATGCTTGCGGCAGATAGATCTGCTTGGCAGATTCAAAAAATTTATTGGAACACAATGCCAAAATCTGTTCTTGCCGAAAGCATGGCAAAGATGAAAGAACTTGGATCAGATTTCTTCGGAGCCGAAAGCGTTGATGATCTACCTTTCGCCAAAGACGATAAATTTGTGACATCACTTATTGATGGTAATTCGCAGGTAGAGAAGAAGATGGCTGCCATGAAGGCCCACGTGACTCAAATTTCTACAGATGGGCCTTTCTTTGCGCTATCAAATAATTTAGGGCTTCAAGTTTGGGGAGATGAGTACTACACATTGGTTCGCGGTGAAAAATCAGAACCGTTTGATAAAAATGGACGAGAGCGCGATCTCTTTGCCGGAGTAAAACTTTAAATGAAGGTTATTGCTTCTCTTTTGGCTGGAGCAGCAACTGGGGTTTCCGCAGTATTTCTCCATCTCTTTCTACCTCCTTTCGGCTTAGCCTTGGCAGTTCTGGGAACTTTCACCGCGATTTGGGCGGTAGGCAGACGATATGGAAAACGCAGGTACAAGTTTCTAGCAACGCTGGCTTGGATCTTTATCTTTAGCCGTGGAGCTTCATTTGGAAATGGCAAAGAGATCTTTATTCAAGGAGATTCTTTAGGCAATTACTTTTTAGCGCTTTCATTTATCGCAATTATCACCGCGCTGCTTTTGCCAGCTAATTAATCCAACTCCAGCTCTGACCTTCTGGGCTATCACTTACTACGATTCCATCAAGACTGAGTAAATCGCGAAGCCGATCGCTCTCGCCCCAATTCTTTTCAGATCGAGCCGTCGCTCGTTTTTCCAACAACTCTTTTTGTTCTGCGGAAAGGGGCTTTACCTCAACAACTCGCGATAGATCTAAAGCAAAAACTTGGTCGGCGTAGTTAAAGATTTCGCGCTTCTGTGTTGGTG